>JAKPRU010001115.1 GCA_029557025.1 Candidatus Omnitrophota bacterium
CGGTTCCCTTGAATATTGACAAATATCGTGCGGATTTAAAAATGAGACTATCAGGAACCACGGCTCGGATTGTTGCTGAGTAATCCAGTCAGCGGCGACCACGGCGAGGTCGTCATCTTTCATGTTGCGGTATCCGGGAAACCCAAACGCCTCCAGACCTGTTTTCGTGTCGCCCAGATGCCACTTCCCGAGATACCCGGTCTGATATCCCGCTCCCTGAAAAACTGTGCCCAGGCAGGGCAATTCGGAAGACAGGGGAACGCCCATGGAACTTGCATCCACATTTGCCACCACACCGGCCTCGTGCGGATAAAGCCCGGTGAGCAGTGTGGCCCGTGAGGCCGAGCATTGCGGTGTGGTGCAGAACGCGCGGGTGAAATGAACTCCCCGATGTTCCAGTTTCTCCCGATTGGGAAGATGCAGGCAGGATCGCGGAACATTCTCACGTTCCTGGTCCGAAAAGACAAACAGGACATTCGGCTTGCGGTCCGCACTCGTCGAGGACACCCTGGACGGTGCAACTCCGGCAGCCAGAAAACCAAGGCCATACTGAAGGAATTCACGTCGGCTTTGTAAGGAAAATGTCATCATTCGGCTCCATTTGTCGGGATGAAAGTTTATTTTGCAATGTCGGCAAATTTGCTGAAAGGGGAATGAACATGGACAGACATGGACAGACATGGGAAGACATCGCATGATTCTTCAGTCATCCGGGAGCAGGAGTTGTATGAACCGCGTGGATTATTTTCAGGAGAGGCCCATGGCTCTAAATCGTCGAGAGGTACTCAAAATGTTCGGAGCATCACCTTTTATCGGAATGTTCGGTGACACGGCCCTGTCCGGGAAAGAATCGAAAAGCCGAGATTCCGGCCGGACCGCCGATGAGCAGACTTGGCGTGTTTTCGAGGAACCATACCTGTCTGAGATAGCCTTTCCGCTTGGAGGAATCGGCACGGGCACGGTGTCGCTGGGCGGGCGGGGGGATCTTCGCGATTGGGAAATCTGTAACCGTCCCGCAAAAGGCCGAACCCTGGAGAACACGGGATTTGCGCTGTGGTACCAGGAGGAAGGTTCGTCACCGAAGGCGCATATTCTTGAATCCCAGATCCGGCCTCCGTACCGGGGCGCATTCGGCCTGGGCCGTGAGAATATGCCCGGAATGCCGCGATTCGAGAACGCACGGTTCTTTGGAGCCTACCCCTTTTCACGTGTGGAACTCTGGAAAGACTCCGTTCCGCTCGATGTCCACCTGGAAGCATTCAATCCATTCATCCCTGGGAATGCGGATGATTCCGGCCTGCCGGTCGCCATTTTCTATTGGCATCTGCGAAACCGATCCCGAAAGAAACTGACGGTAACCGTGCTGTTTTCCATGCTCAATATCGCCGGAATTGACCAGTTCGGCAAGAACCTGAACCGTTTCCGGGATGAAGATACACTCTGCGGGATTTTTATGACTACCGAACAATTCGGACCGGAAGATATTCATTACGGAAATCTGGCCATCCTTTCTCCTTGTAAAGATGTAACGTACCTGACCCGCTGGAGCCGTGGCACCTGGTTCGATGACCAGACCCTGTTCTGGAAAGATTTCGCTCAAGACGGCTTGCTGGACCCGGAATGGGAGGAAGGCCCCTCTCCCGACGAGGGAACGGATATGGCCTCGCTGGGGCTTCGGGCCGTACTGGAACCCGGTGAACGTAAGACATTCCCGTTCATTCTGACGTGGTATTTTCCACTGCGCGAAAACTACTGGAATAACGAACCGGAAGTAAAAGGGAAGATCCTGAAAAACTACTATGCAACCCGGTTCCACGATGCCTGGGAAGTCGGCAAATATGTCTATTCGAACCTGGATCGCCTGGAAAACGAAACTCGGTTGTTCCACGGGGCGCTTTTTCAAAGCACATTGCCGCCGGAGGTTCTCGATGCGGTATCCAGCCAGATGTCGACCATCCGAACGAATACCTGTTTTCGGACGGATGACGGATATTTTTACGGATTCGAAGGAACCGGCGACACGGGCGGTTGCTGTCCAATGAATTGCACCCATGTCTGGAATTACGAGCAGGCGCTGGCGCATCTGTTCCCTGCTCTGGAACGGACAATGCGTATAGTCGATTTCTGCTACAACACGGAAGAATCCGGCCACATGGCTTTTCGAACGTTGGTTCCCTTGTCGGCGGGAGTGCGCTGGAAATTCAAACCGGCTGCAGATGGGCAAATGGGGACGATTGTGAAATTGTACCGGGAATGGCTGCTTTCCGGAGACCTGGATTTTCTGAAACAGGTCTGGCCGGGGGCCAAACGCGCGCTGGAATTTGCCTGGAAAGACTGGGACCCGGACCAGGATGGTGTCATGACCGGCGAGCAGCACAATACGTATGATATCGAGTTTCACGGCCCGAACCCGATGATGGGGGCGATCTACCTCACCGCTCTTCTGGCGGGCGCGGAACTGGCCGAAGTCATGGGAGAGAACGAGTCCGCCGCGCGTTACCGCGAGATTTATCGCTCCGGCAGGGAAAAATTAGACAACCAGGTCTGGAACGGCGAATATTACATACAGGTTTACGATCCAACGGAACACCGGAAATATCAACTCGGCGACGGCTGCCTGTCGGACCAATTACTGGGACAATGGATGGCGCATGTCGTGGGCTTGCGGTATGTCCTGCCGGAGGAACATGTCAAATCCGCAATCAACGCGGTATTCAAGTACAATTTCCGAGAGACCATGTCGGAGCATGAGAATCCGCAGCGGATCTACGCATTAGCCGATGAATCCGGGCTTCTGTTGTGTACCTGGCCGAGGGGCAACAAGCCGGACCTGCCGTTCGTCTACTCGGATGAGGTCTGGACCGGAATCGAGTACCAGGTTGCGGCGCACTTGATCTACGAGGGAAGGGTCCAGGAAGGATTGCGGATTGTCGCGGGGGCCCGAAATCGCTATGACGGACAGCGTCGGAATCCCTGGGACGAGGTCGAATGCGGTCATCACTACGTGCGGGCCATGTCCAGCTGGTCGCTGCTGTCGGCCCTTTCGGGATTTCAGTATCATGTTGCACAGGAACGAATGGCTTTTCGCCCCGTTGTGCATGAGAAACGGTTTGATTGCTTTTGGTCGGTCGGTAGCGGTTGGGGGGTGTATCGTCAGAAAACGGGGATGTTCGGCCTTCACTCCGAGATGGAGGTACTTCAGGGACAATTAAGGCTCAGAACGATCGGCTTACCGCCGATCGGTCGAAAAGAAGAAGGTGATTCTCTAGTGATAAAAGTGGAATGCGGAGAGCAGCTGATCGATAGCCGTGGCGTAATAAGCGGCAAATCGTCACAGATAGAATTACAAGAGCCGATTGTGCTGACTCCGGGACAAATCCTGACGCTGGAGATCCGTAAATGAGGGTTGCCGTACCGCGAAATGCGCCCACCGAGCAATCCCACATTGAAGTGCTTCTGGAACTCTCGGCGGAGCGCCTAGCGAGTCCGAAACAGCGTGGGAAGAGTGGGGAGAATTCCTGGTGGCATGGGAAACAGGGGGGTGTGGTGAAACTGTGTGACCGGAAGCTGAGCGTGAGCCGACCGCGGGTGCGACGGAAAGGAGGGGGAGAGGGGGGAGAGGGGGCGATACCGGCGTATGAGGCGATGCAGAACTACGATGTGGGGAAGCGAATGCTGGGGATACTGCTGAGTGGGGTATCGACGCGGAAATACCGGAGAGCGCTTCCGGCGCTAGTAACATGAGTATCTTGGGCGAGTTCCGGTACGGAAAGGCACGGAATGACAAAAAGAACACAGTCCTGCCGGAGGTGGGAATTGAACCCACACCCAGGGTAACCTGGACCAGATTTTGAGTCTGGCGCGTCTGCCAATTCCGCCACTCCGGCGCGGCAAGATCACAAAAACGGGAATGGCGAATTCCCGATCCGATTCTCAGACACATACCATACCGCGTCATTGATCCGCTGCCAAGAACAGACCCATTTCGAAAAATGGGAAACAATCATTTCTCCCTGGGGCTGGAGGTGTTCGATAGGGTGTCGAGAATCCGGGTTATGCGGTCAGGCTTGGGTGCGGAAAGGATGCGCCGGATGTCATCCTCAGAAAAATGAGCAAGCAGATACCCCGCGATATCAAACACTCCGGCCCAGCATTCGACCACTTTCGAACAAGGCAGTTTTCGATTCATTCGGCGGCAATAATTGAATGTCACCGGCCCGCCGAGCTGCGGACATCTCCAGCGCTCACGGTCATCATACATTTCCACAGAAGGATTTGGCGAATTCATCGACGCTCCGAAACGAACGAGGATTCCGACACACACACGATTATACTATCACACGATTCAAACCAGGCATATCGCCCTACTGCAAGTCAGCCACAGCGTGTCGGTGTGACTATGTTTCCCTCAACCCGGTAGGCTATCGGTTGCGGACAACCGTGCGGATGTCCACAAAATGCTTGTTTTGTATTCCGAGCGTGCGCATGGGAACCAGAAATGTCCGTGTGATCCCGACGGCGTCCAGGGAGTGCGCATCACTGCCGGATGACAACAGAACTCCGCGTCGCACACAGATTTTTGTGAAACGGAGAAGGAGTTCGCGATACGCCGGTGAGAGGGCATGTCCCAATCGGAATTCGATTGCAATGGAGTTGCTTTTCGCCATATCGGCCAGCTCGACCAATTCATCGTCACGAATGGATTCCAGAATGGCCGCGTCCCCCCATGGTCCGAGGGTTTCGGTGAAAGAAAAGGGGTGGGGAATAATGTCCGCCCATGGTTTGGAGGCTGCCCGGCGGTGCAAAGCCAGGACCCATTCCGCCATCTGTCGGGGGGTAGACACGCGCGGGACATATCGGTTGAACACATGATAATGGCTGGCGGCGAGCAAAATCACGTCGTACATGTCCGCTTCCGAGTCCGGGAGGGAGACAAGTTCGGGGGAGAGGACCTCCGCCTCACAGCCCACATAAACATCAAGAGGGGTTTCAATCTCCAGAAGATCGGCGCAGGTTTCCTGAAAAAGAGCCGGGTCGGTGTCCAGATGGCGATGGTCGGTGATGCAGACAACCTGAAAATGGAGCTGTTGGAACCGTTCCAGGACAGCCTTGGGAGTGCATTCGGGCAGTCCGCAGGAGGAGCGGAATGTGTGGACATGAGTGTCCTGGGTCTCAAGAATCGTTGTTGCGGGAACTACCAGACTCACAAAAGACTCCTTTTTGCAGGGATACTGCGCCGAGTTGGCGCGCACGGTTTGAACTTTGCCGAAATGCCTGATAAGGTTGCATTCGGCACCCATGAGCAGGCCGAAGGAAGGTTTTCCTGGCCGCTCAACGCAAGTTTACAGATTTCAACAGGTCGGAAAAGGGAGAAGAGACAATGAAAGACTTGATCCGCCGTTTTGAGAATCCGGGGTCCGAATATCGCGGCAAGCCGTTCTGGGCCTGGAATGGCGCTCTGGAGGAGTCGGAATTGCGACGTCAAATCCGGATCATGCGTCGGATGGGACTCGGCGGATTTTTCATGCACTCCCGTGTGGGACTTGCCACGCCGTACCTGTCATCGCAGTGGTTTGACCTGGTCCGTGGCTGTGTTGACGAAGCCCGCAAGTGGAACATGGAGGCTTGGCTGTACGATGAGGACCGCTGGCC
>JAKPRU010001120.1 GCA_029557025.1 Candidatus Omnitrophota bacterium
CCGCCTCCCCCTCCGGCGGATTCTTACACCGAAAAAATATCTTTTCTCGGATCCACCGGAATCGACCGCATTGTGCGTTTCTCTCATGATCTCCCGCCGGACGACCGGAAAGTCACCAATCTCTCGAAAGAAACAATCACCTCCCTCCTGAATATGTCCGGCCCGCAACTTCGGAAAGAGATGGAACACCTGGCCGGATTGGACGGAACCGATCTGTCACGGCTCCGATTGCTCTTGCTCGAAGAGTTCCTCAGCTACCGCATTCGCATTCAATTCCTGACCGCCATCGCCAACTTGCCTCTCGGCATTTACGGCGATACAAACTGGGGAAACCCCAAAGCCACAGGACCCTTGACCTCCTGCTATCGCGGAAAAGGAACCCGCTTCCCGGATGAAACTGTCGAGTTATACCGAACCAGCAAAATCAACGTCAACATTTTCCATGCCCAGTGCATCGATTCCGTAACAACCCGTGTGTATGACACACTCGCCGCCGGCGGGTTTCTCCTCTCGGAATATCGCCCCATCCTGGAGAGAGAATTTGAAATCGGCAGAGAGATGGAGATATTCCGTACACCCGAGGAACTGCGGGAGAAGGCGATCTACTACCTCCGGAACGAAAAGGAACGGGAACAAATTGCTCAACAAGGCAGGGAGAAGGTGTTGAGCGCCGCATCTTACGAAAATCGGGTACACGGGCTTTTAGATACACTCAAAAGCGCACTTGGGAACCATAAAGTATCTTAAACGCGCATTAAGGTGTTTTAAGGCAAATTGATGAAATAAGGCCCGCAAGGGAGGCATATTGATCCGGCGAGACATCCTGCGCACGGCAATTAACATCCAAATCCAGCATTTTTAAAAAATCCTCAGATTGCTCCTTCGTCAAACGGCGCGCACCAATCGGCGCTTCGCTTAAGTTACTACACAACTTCTTCCGACGGTGCATAAATGCAGTCCTCACAAGTGGTTCCATCCAGTCCCACACCAGCTTCATATCCATATCCGCCCGATGGCGCGGAAGCAGTCGCATCCAGACTGATTCCACCTTCGGTCTCGGGTAAAAACAACCGGGACCTACTCTCCGAAGTACTTGTATTTCAAAGAGATACTGCAAAATTACAGACAGACGCCCATACTCCCGATGGCCAGGTTTGGCCTTAATTCTCTCCCCCACTTCCCTCTGTAATAAAAACCCCCATTGCTGCACCCTTTCGTACCATTTCAGCAAATAAAATAGCATCGATGAAGCCGAGGAATAGGGCAGATTTCCGACAATAAAAACGTCCGAACTGCCTTCAAAATAAGGACTTAGATCATAAGTCAGAATATCGCAACAATGAATCTGCAACCTGTCCCCAACACAACCCATAAGCCACTTCAACAACCGTCCATCCGTCTCAAACGCCACCACAGAATATCCACAATCTAAAATCGAAACCGTCAAATGCCCAAACCCACACCCGATCTCAATAACCTTAGATTTATGAGGCACTTCCAAATCCCGAACCATCGCATCCAATGTGGTTCGCTGGTATAGAAAGTTCTGTCCCAATGCCTTCGATGGCGCAATTTCGGCCTCCCGACAGAGCCGCTCGACCCCTTTACGCGAAAAAAAATCCTGGGGAAATAACTCCGATAATCGGTTAAATTCGGACATATCCGTGTTTTGAACTAAACCGGCTAAGCTCTTTACCTACCAGATATTGTAACAAAAACTGCAAAGAAACACAACATTTATGTAAGAAATCACCTGCTTTGAAGTTACACCACCTGTAACTTAACTTCAAAATCAGGCGGCATTTGCGGAATAAATTTTATTATTCCAAGCTATTGACAAGAACTTAATTAGGGGTCATAATCCCAAATTGTAATGTAAAATATCCCATTGGGGGACTGTTAGTGGTAGAAAGTGGTCGGGTTGCCCTAAACAGGATCGAGGCCATGGAAAACTCTGTGACACCAGCTGTTTGGTTCATCGGCAATTTCGAGAAACCTGTGGATTCGAAAAACCGGATCGTAATCCCACGGTGCTTTCGAGATGCCCTGGAGTCACAAGATCTGATCCTGATGCGTTGGTATGAACATGCGTTGGCGTTGTTCCCGTTGCACGTTTGGGAGCCTTTAGCCGAAAAGGCCCGACGGATGTCGCTGACAGGAGGACCTAAAAAACGCGAAGCGCGTCTGAGTTTCTTCTCCGGTGCATTATCTCAGCGTATGGACAATCAGGGGCGAATCGTGCTGAGCAAAGATATGAAGCAATATGCGGGGATCGACAGAGAATCGGTGATCCTGGGGGATGGAGACAGGATCCAGATATTGGCACCGCATCGATATGCGATCTTCCGGGAAGACCATGACGCGCTGCTGAGCGAGGGTTTGGACGAGATTCTGGCCGGGACGGATGTCCCGGAATTCACACCCCGGGGTGTAACCCACAGCGATTCATCCGAAGAAACGGGAGAAAACAGCGCGGAAGATGATGACAAGTGACTCTCTACAATCGACATCAACCCGTTCTGTTACAGGAAACGCTCGACCTGCTGGCCTGCGCTCCCGGCCAATGTGTTGTCGATGCGACGGTGGGATACGGCGGTCATGGATTCGAGATCTGCAAACGCCTCGGAGAGAAAGGGGTATTTATCGGGATCGACCGGGACGAGGAGGCCGTCAAATGTGCATGGACGGTTCTTCATACCTTTCCCTGCCGAGTGGAAATCCTGCACGGGAATTTTGCACGGATGGACGAACTGGTATGGGGACTGGAGATCGAACAGGTAGACGGTATCCTGTACGACACAGGCGTATCCTCCGCTCAATTAGACCAACCGGAGCGCGGATTCAGTTTCGTCGATGCGCCGCTGGACATGCGAATGTCGCAGTCGGACTCGGAGACGGCCGCGGATCTGTTGGCGCATATTTCGGAAGAGGACCTTGCACGGGTACTTCGGGAGTATGCAGACGAGCGACGATCCCGTTCGATCGCTCGCGCAATCGTGTCGCGTCGATTGAGCCATCCCATTCGGACAACCGGCGAATTGCGTGCGTTAGTTCACCGCTGTTACGGCGGCAGGAGTCACTTGCATGGAATCGACACGGCTACGCGAACCTTTCTCGCGGTTCGAATTGCTTTGAATCGCGAATTAGAGAATCTCAAAGTCGGCCTGGAGAAGGGATGGAAACTGCTCCGGCCGGGCGGAAAACTGGTAACGATCTCATTTCACAGCGGGGAACACCGGATCATCAAGGAGTTTATCCGGCGTCGCCTGGGACGATGCATCTGTCCGCCCGGAATGCCGAAATGCGGATGCGGGGCGCGAGTCGAGGCAGAATTATTAATCCATGGAACGGTAACCCCCGGACCTGCGGAAGCCGCCGCCAACCCGCGAAGCCGAAGCGCACAGTTACGCGGAATTCGCCGTGTCGAAGGATAGAGAGTGTTCTCCAATGAATGACTACCCTCCTCGCTGGATCATTTGGGTCAGAGCCCTCCTGGGATATCTCTGCCTGTTGGCCGTATTTTCATCGTTCTTAATCTGTGTACATTTGAGCTTACAGGAAAAACGTCTCCGATATGTCATGGCTAACTTGTTAAGCGAAAAGACTAGATTGCTACGTGACGTTTCTCTGGCCCATGCCCAAGTGGACAGCCTCCGGCGGCTCGAACGTCTCGAAGAGATCTGTGAGAAACAGTTGATTCCGTTGGCGTCGCCCGGATTCCCGGCCCTGATTCTTCCGGAGAATTCCATCAGAGAAGCAAGTCGGAAATCCGTTACCCCGGATAACGACCGGGAAGACCCGCTGAATGCTAAGGATTTGCGAAGCATTGCCTACGCAAGTAAAGAGAAGGTCATAGACTGAAATGGATTCCGCCGTCGGCCGCCGTCTCGTGTTTGTTCTTACCCTCAGTTTGGTGGGATTCGTCGGACTGGGATTCCGATTGTATCAGCTGATGATGCACCCGGAGAAACAGTACTGCAAAAGCCACAGTCGAATGTACCAGGGACATATCTATCTTCCGGCACAGCGGGGCCATATTTTGGATCGTAATTCAAATCCGCTTGCAACGGAAAAGACGGCATGGGACCTCTATGTAACAGGTCGACCGGAGAATCCGAAGGAATTTGCCCGAATCGTCGGCAGCACACTCAATCAGGACCCCGAAACACTCATAAAGCGCCTGCCCGAGAAGGACGGACAAGACAAGCTGGTCTCGCGAGATATACCGGGCGAGATATACGACCAGCTAGCCGCCGCATTGGAAAAATATTCAGAAACCACGGAAAAGGAGGAGCGCGCCAAATGGTCCCTACGGCCGCGCTTTCTGCGTTTTTATCCTGAAGGAGATCTGGCTTCCAATGTGATCGGCTATGTCGGGGCGGACCAGGTCGGATTAGGGGGAATCGAATACACGTTTCAGAACCGGCTGGAGGGTGCGCCGGAACGGGTGATTGTGCCGGTTGACAGTCTGCGGAATATTCTTGCAGAGAATGACTATATCAAACAAGCGAATGTTCGCGGGGCGGATGTCATTCTTACGATCGATGCCTGGATTCAGCACACGGTGGAGCAAGAGATACGGAATCTTATGGATCGATCGCAGGCAACCCAAGCCATGGCGGTGGTCATAGAACCGAAGACCGGAGAAATCCTCGCCATGGCCGCCGTGCCGAGCTTCGATCCGAATGACTATCAACGATACGGCGAGTTTCGACGGAAATGCCGACCGGTAACCGATATGTTCGAACCAGGATCGGTGATCAAACCCTTCATCGTTGCAGGAGCGTTGGAAGCCGGTGCAGTAACACCGGACCGGGTTTTTGATTGCGAGCGGGGAAATTATGCCGTCCGGGGCGCCAACGGAAGAGTTCTAAAAGTCATCCATGATGATATCCACCGATTTGATCGTCTCTCCGTTCGCGACATCGTTGTCCGTAGCTCTAATATCGGAATATGCAAGATAGCCGCTCAGTTGGGCGCGGCAGGCGTGTCGGATATTTTAAGACGATTCGGTTTCGGCTTGCTCTCCGGAGTGGAATTGCCCGGAGAAACTCCAGGAATTCTTCGGTCTCCCGACTCGCGAGGCTGGAGCGCCTTATCAATGTACGCCATGCCTTACGGGCAGGAGATGGCGATGAATTGCCTGGTAATTACAGCGGCCTACTCGATATTGGCTAATCGCGGCCTCCGGGTGCAACCCCATATCGTTAGAGGTTACTGCAATCCGGCGGACGGTCGTATTTCGCTTCGAGAATCGCAACCGCCGGAAAGAATCATTGCAACGGAGATAGCCGAACAAGTTGTGGAAATGTTGATCGGAGTAACCGAAGATCCCGAGGGAACAGGATACCGGTATTGCCGCATTCCGGGATTTCGCGTCGCCGGAAAGACCGGTACAGCGCAGAAAGCCGGTCCCACCGGCACATACGAAAAGGGGAAGCGTATTGCCAGTTGGGCTGGTTTTTTCCCGGCGTACGACCCGAAGGCGGTTATTTTTTTGATGGTGGATGAGCCGACAATAGGCAAGTACGGTGGGGAATTAGCCGGTAGTTCTTTTGCTCGAATTGCCGAGAAGTTGATCCGGTATTGGGGGCTTCTGCCCGATCAGATCGAACCCTGGATCAGGGCCACCTCGCAAAAGACAGAATCCTGGGTTGATCAGGAAGTAGACGATGCAACCCAGACGATACCTTCAAAGAGCGCGCCGGAGCCCGTCCGTCGCGGAGTTATGCCCGATCTGACCGGGCTGTCGGCAAAAGAGGCTTACTTAAAACTTGTTGAAGCCGGCTTTCGAGCCACTTTCGAGGGCACAGGACGGGTGTTACATCAGGAGATTTCAGCAGGAGAAATCCCATCCACCTTTCATGCCGGACAGGTGGTATTGGGATCCGATCCCTACAAGATCAGACCGGCAGAAGTGTTGGCGTCGATACCCGACGTGGGAAAGCCTCACGCTGACACAGGCAAGTAATGGTTGTATGTAATCCTGCGGAATCCCGTCGCAGGAATTTTCGGTGCATCGCTCAATCCATCTTCCTCAAAGAAGGAAATGAGTGTACCCCTATGGTTGAGACTGGCGTGATACTTGACAATGTCCGGATATTAGAGACCTGCGGAGAAATCCCGGCGTCGTTCGACAGTATTGTCTACGACTCCCGGCAGGTCCGTCCCGGCGCATTGTTCGTAGCATTGAGGGGAACGCGGGCGGATGGTCACGGATATCTAATCCATGCCTTCGCATCCGGGGCCATGGCCGCCCTTGTTGAAGAAATCCCGTCGCCGGCCCCCGGACCCTGCCTGAGAGTTTCAAATACACTCGCTGCTCTCCCGTTGATCGCTGCGGCTTTCTATGGAAATCCGTCCAAAGATCTCACGATAGCCGCCGTCACGGGCAGTAACGGCAAAACGAGCACCACGTATCTGATCGAATCCATGTGGAATCAGGCCGGACTACCCTGTGCTGTCATTGGAACCATCGAGTACAGATGGAAGAACAACACTTTTAAGGCCCCCAATACCACACCGTTGTCACTCGACCTGCAACGGATGCTCGCAGAAATCCGAAAGGACGGCATCCGTCACGTGGCGATGGAGGTTTCTTCGCACGCTCTCAAATTACATCGCGTGGATGGGATACGATTCCGGACGGCTACATTTACAAATTTGTCTCCGGAACATCTTGATTTTCACAAGGACATGAACGACTACCGAGAAGCGAAGTCCCTGTTATTTACCGACTACCTGGCTTCGGACGGGACAGCCGTTATCAATACAGACGATCAACACGGCCGGACCATATTCGAGAGATTAGATAAACACAATCGACTCGCATTTGCTCTCGAGAGTCGGGCAGATATTCAGGCCCGGGAACATTCCTTAAGCCTGCAAGGAACCCGTTTTCTGCTTCACACCCCCGTCTGGAGCCACCCGGTGCAATCCCCGCTGCTGGGTGAACATAATCTGCGGAACCTGTTAGGAGCGGCTGCAACCGGATTCGCACTCGGCCTGTCGGAGGACGCAGTTGTCGAAGGGATCGAGTCGCTTCGATCGATCCCGGGCCGATTGGAGTCGATACCAAATAACAGAGGCGTGCAGATTCTTGTTGACTATGCACATACACCGGATGGTCTGAAACAGGTTCTTTCAACGATTTCTTCCCTGCCGCATCGCAAATTGGTTACCGTTTTCGGATGTGGAGGCGACCGTGACCGTACCAAACGCCCTGTGATGGGAAGAATTGCGTTGGAATACAGCGATCTGGTGATCGTCACATCCGACAATCCGCGAACAGAAGACCCGATGGCCATTATTGCAGAGATCGAGAAAGGCATGACTACCGGACAAGGACGCTACCGAGTCATCTCCGACCGCCGGGAAGCCATCCGTTACGGCCTCGAGATTACAGAATCGAACGATGTTCTTCTGGTCGCGGGAAAAGGTCATGAGACAACCCAGACGATTGGTACGGTCGCCTATCCGTTTGACGACCGTGAAGTCATACGAGAGATTTTGGCGGAATAGCTGATGTATCTCTACAGCGCAACAATGTTGCTCCATTCAAGGAAAGGTGAAATGCCCTTCATTTGGCAGGGAACAGACCTCTTGGCAGCCACTGGCGGACACCCGGTCGGGACAATCCCCGATTCCGTTACAGGCATCTCCACCGATTCCCGCAAGATCAAAGCAGGAAACCTCTTTGTAGCGCTGCGTGGAGAGCGATTTGACGGGCATGACTACCTTCATGACGCCCGAATGGCCGGAGCCGGCGCGGCCTTGATCGACGACATGTATCTGAAGCAGAACGCATCCCACCTACCCCTTCCCTCGGTTGTTGTGGAGGACACACTTGTGGCGTATGGGAATCTTGCCCGTTATTATCGCCGTTGTCTATCCTTTTCCGTTGCAGCGATCACCGGGAGTGTCGGAAAATCTACAACTCGCAGGATGGTCGCTCATATTCTTCAAAGAGCATTCCGCATTCATGAAACAAAAAAAAACTATAATAATTTAGTGGGGACACCAAAAACATTGCTGGAGGCGAATGCCGATACGGACATTGTGGTTTTGGAACATGGGATTGACCGCCCCGGCGAAATGCTCCGCCTCGCCAGAATCTCCGAGCCGAACGTCGGCATTGTTGTATCGGTCGCTCCTTGCCATCTGGAAAGGCTTGGCACGCTCGAAGGGATCGCAACGGAAAAGGGAATGCTCTTGACAGAAGTTCAACCGAACGGCTGGGGGATTATCAACCTTGACAGCCCGTTTGCCTCCTACCTCCAGTCTCTCCCGCCTCGCTGCCTGTGCTTCAGTCTCCAAAGACATGCCCCGGTACAATGTATTCACGTCGAGACCGATGACCTGGCCCGCGCCCACTTTATCGTCCGCGACCCTCATGGAACGTGGTCATGTAATTTATCCGCACCCGGCGCGCATCTGGTCACAAATGCTCTCGCCGCCTGGTGCGTTGGAGAGATATACGGCGTTCCCTCGGAAGAAAGATCTCTGGCACTGCACGAGTTTCAAGCCGACTGGGGGCGCCTCCGCCGCCGTGCCGGACGGAATGGTTCAATTGTGCTAGACGACGTCTACAACGCGAATCCCGTTGCTTTCCGGGCTGCGTTCGATACCCTTCGACGCACCTCCGCGTCGCGCAGAATCGCTGTAATCGGAAATATGCTGGAACTCGGTCCGCGCTCTGCTGAGTATCATCGTCTTCTCGGCCAGGATATCCCCGAATACGGCATTGATTATCTGTTCACTCTCGGCGATCTCGCGTTATGTGTGATTGATGGGGCAATCGAAAAAGGATTTCCACAGAATTGTGCTGTCTCCTGTATTAGCCATGAGGAGCTGGTTCAAAGATTATTAGAATTAATCAAGCCGGGTGATTTGATATTAGTTAAGGCTTCCCGGGGGATGGCATTCGAATCCGTTGTGGAGCGAATCATCGAATTCGTGGACGAAATAGATTGAGGAGAAGAAACGTGGCGCTACTATTTCTTTATCCGTTAAGCCAAAGCATCGGGGTCTTCAATGTCTTCGTCTATATCTCCTTCCGAGCCGCGATGGCCGCTGTTACAGCTATGATTATCGGAGTTCTTGTCGGCCCTTCGATGATTCGCTGGCTTCGCCGATTAAGAATCGGACAAACCATACGGGGAGAGGGTGTCAAAGACCTTTATGAAAAGCATAAGGGCAAGGCGGGAACCCCGACAATGGGCGGCATCCTGATTCTCTTCTCTATCCTGGTCTCGACCCTGCTATGGGGAAACTTGAGCAATAAGTTGGTGGTCCTTGCGATCATCGTGACTTTGTTGCTGGGATTTTTGGGGATGGTCGACGATTACCGTAAATTACGTAAAAAAGTCTATCACGGTCTTTCGGGGCGGGACAAGCTAATGGTACAATTCGCAATCGGCGGTTTGTTAGGATTGTATTTTTACCTGGATCCGTTGACGGCCAGACACGCGCATGAGATCCCTGTACCATTTTTCAAAAATACGTTCATCGAGCTGGGAGTGTTATACATACCCTTTGTTGCCATCGTAATTACCGGGGCATCCAATGCGGTGAATTTAACCGACGGATTGGACGGATTGGCAAGCGGCTGTGTTATCATGGCCGCTTCCGCCTTCACCGTTTTGGCGTACATCGTCGGAAGAACCGATTGGAGCGGGTATCTCGCAATTCCTTTTGTCCCCGAAACAGGAGAATTGACCGTATTCTGCGCTGCCGTGGTCGGGGCCACGATGAGTTTCCTGTGGTTTAACGCACATCCTGCGGAGGTTTTCATGGGCGACACAGGTAGTCTTTCTCTGGGAGGAGCTCTCGGTGTGGTTGCCGTCATGCTCAAGCAGGAATTATTGCTTCTCATAATTGGAGGAGTGTTTGTTATCGAGGCTCTTTCAGTAATGATCCAGGTTGCCTCGTATCGCCTCCGGGGCGGAAAACGAGTATTCCTGATGGCCCCCATTCATCATCACTTTGAAATGCTGGGCTGGCCGGAATCGAAAATTATTACGCGCTTTTGGATTATCGCGGCCGTATTGGCGTTATTTGGCTTGGCTACGCTGAAAATTCGATAAGCAGCGGCCGATCGAGCAAGGATTCGGACAATGATGTCGGAACAGGTTGACGGACGACGTTTCACAAGAAGATTCGACTATCGCAATCTTTATGGATCTACGGTAATGGTCATCGGTATGGCCCAAACCGGACAGGCTGTTACCGACTTACTTTTGCAGCAGGGTGCGAGAGTAATTGCCTGCGACACAGATCCCTCCAAACGAGCCGCTTTAGAGGAACGATACAAAGGGCTACCGGTCCGGATCCTTTTGGGACCACATGAGCCAGTTGAGAGACCGGATCTCATCGTCCTCAGCCCCGGCGTTCCGTGCAAGGGAGAGTTCTTTGACTGGATAGAAAAGAATCGCGTCCCTGTATTGGGTGAACTGGAGCTCGCCTCTCGCTTTCTCACACGTCCGATTGTTGCGGTTACAGGAACAAACGGAAAAACAACCATCACGGGGATGATCGCGCATATCCTCGGACAATCCGGATACGTGGGCGAAACCGCCGGCAACATTGGGAAACCTTTATCTTCTTTTGTGACCGAACACCGGGCGCGAGGTCCGGAACCGCTGGTAGTTGAGGTCAGTAGTTTTCAATTGGAAACGACTCAGCATTTCCGACCGAAGGTAGCGGTAATCTCTAATCTTGCGCCGGATCATTTGGATCGTTATGCCAACATCCAGGACTACTATGAAACAAAAAGCCTTATCGCGGCAAATCAGGTACAGGAAGACTGTCTATGGATCGGCCCGGGCGTGGCGGAACTCTGTTATCCCATAACCGACGCTACCATTCAATATTTCGACATCTCGGAACACAACGAGGATGGGTTGTATGAAGTTCACGGCACTGTATATCAGCGACTCGGCGCGTCAATGGAATGGGTAGAGATTCCCGGGTGGAAAGGCACTCCAATTCAACAGCGTCTTAATGCGATGGCCGCGGTCGGCGCAGCAAACAGCTTGGGAATCCCGGTTTCTGCCGGTTTTAAAGCATTACAGGACTACAAACCGCCCAGGCATCGTCTGGAATTCATTGCGTTCGTTCATAACATTGCGTGCTACAACGACTCGAAGGCTACCAATGTTCATGCAGTATGCGCGGCACTTCAATCCGTTCCCGCTCCCATCTTTATGATTGCGGGCGGGCGCTACAAGGGCGATCCGCTGGATCCGCTATTTCCACTCGTTCGGGAAAAGGTGCGCCACATTTACCTTCTCGGAGAGGCGGCGGCACATTTTGCCCGTGCGTTGTCTCCATTTACAGAAGTTACGATTGTACGGAACATGCAGGAAGCCGTACAAAAGGCTCTTACAGAACAGGCGGGTCCGGGATCTCTTCTTCTTTCCCCTGCCTGCGCCAGTTGGGATATGTATCAAAACTACGAAGAACGTGGCGATGATTATGCCAGAGCGGTCGAGGAGGCGGCAAGATGAATGTTGAAAAGTCTTTTGTGATTGCCGCCTTATTCATCGTAACCATTGCACTGGTCCTGGTGGGTCTCATTATATTGACCAGCGCCAGCGCTGCCCTCCTAACCAAAAAAGGGATCGATCAGAATGTCTATATACATCTAGGCAGACAGTTGATGTGGCTTGCAGTGGGGCTGGGCCTGATGGGTTTGGCGACACAATTCGACTACAATCTTCTGCGCCCTGTGGCCAGGCCAATGCTTCTTCTGAACATTGCCATGCTGGCCGCCGTCCTGTGGTCTCCGCTGGGATATACGATCAATGGTGCTAAGCGCTGGCTTGATCTGGGCTTTATTCGTGTCCAGCCATCCGAGCTCGCCAAATTGACTATGGTCCTTTACCTGGCGGAAAGCTGGAGCCGCAAATACGAAGACATAGAGGATTTCTGGCGAGGTGTTGTGCCAACCGTTACTGTCGTCGGTGTAATGTTGGCGATGATCTTTCCTCAACCTGACAAGGGAACGGCTTTTTTCCTGGGTAGTTTTTGTGTTATGTTATGGTTCATTGCAGGCGGTAACATTCGGCGCATTCTGCCGGTTCTTTGCATTCTGCTGGTGCTGACCTGCATTTTGATCGGGGGCGACGACTATTCGCGGAAGCGTATCACCGGTTTCTTCTCTGAAGAGAGTCACCATATTCGAATGTCGAAGATCGCCTTCGCGAACGGTGGCTGGAGCGGTGTCGGAATCGGTCAGAGCCAGCAGACGATGGGGTTCCTTCCCGAACCGAATACCGACTTCATCTTTTCGGTTTACGCCGAAGAATTGGGATTCGTTCCCTGTATCTTGATGCTCGTCGCATTTGCTACAATCGTTTTTATTTCCGTCTATGTGGCGCTCAAATGCGATGATCTGTTCGGATCGTTGATTTCCGCCGGATGCGGCCTGTGCATTGGATTTCAGGCATTTTTAAATATCGGCGTCGTGACAAAGGTTGTTCCCACCACAGGAATTTCTCTGCCGTTTGTTTCCTACGGTGGGTCTTCTTTAGCTGTATTTATGGTCATGGTCGGCCTGATCATGAATGTAGCCAATGCAACCTTGCGGAGCGAGGTCTTCGAACAAGCCGCGCATTCAAAGCGGAGGCGACAGTCCTCTGCGGAGATGCATTCGCGGACAATGTGATTTGGAGAAGAGATCATGAACGGACTGCTGATCATCACAGGCGGAGGAACCGGCGGGCATCTATACCCCGCGCTCTCCGTCGCCTGCGAGGCGCGAAGGCGGAGACCCGACCAGCCTCTTCTCTATATTGGAGGGGATTCACCTGTAGAAAAAAGAAAGGTGGAGAAACTGGGTATTCCTTTTCAGGGATACCCGGTCCGTGGATTGTGCCGCCGTCGAATGTCTCAGAATATGGAAATTTTATTGGAGCATGCGAAGGCCACGGCTCAGGCCAAACGATTACTTAACTCGGCCCCCCGGGGAATTGTGTTCGGTGTGGGCGGATATGCTTCCGCTCCGGCCATCCTGGCCGCACGAATCGCTCGATGGCCCATCGTCCTGCACGAACAGAATAGTTATCCGGGTGTTGTCAACCGCTGGTTTTCACAATACGCACGGGCAATCTGCATAACCTATGCGGAATGCCAACGCTATCTCAGCGGTCCCCCGCCGGTGCAGACAGGACTCCCGATCCGGCCTGAGGTACTTCCGCCGGAACACTGGCGCCGGTCCGAACGTCCGAGTGATCCGCCTTGCATTCTCATTTTGGGGGGCAGCCAGGGAGCCAGATCTCTTGTTGAAACGGTATTGGAAACCTCGTTGTACATGGACGAAATAGACTACAAATATCGCATGGTATTACAGACGGGCGAGAAAAACCAGGATCTGGTAGAACTATTTCCCCCGCGTTCCCATATCTCAACGCCGGCATTCATCGAGGATATGGCCCCCGTGTACAGATCCGCCGACCTGTTAATTTGCCGGGCGGGAGCTGCAACACTGGCGGAGGCCGCCGCGTGGCAGTTGCCAGCGATTCTCGTTCCGCTCCCGACTTCTGCGGGCGATCACCAGATGAAGAACGCACTCCATTACCAGAGGGCCGGTGGCGCTCACGTTATCGCACAAAACGACCTTAACAAGAATCTTCTATTTCACACGATCTGCCGTACTTTGGAGGATGATTCTCGACGAAAGAACATGATCACTAGAATGGCATTACAGGCGGAACTTCAAGCTCATGTGAAAGTCATGGATGTCATTGAATCCGTCGCAGGAGGTCTTGCATGAAAATGAAAAATCGCATCAGACTTCGACCGGGAATGCACATTCATTTCATTGGAATTGGTGGGATCGGAATGAGCGCCATCGCGTATGTTCTCAAGGCTTGGGGGTATACTGTGAGCGGATCTGATATTCATGAAAGTTCGGTTACGGATCATCTGCGTTCCTGCGGTATTTCCGTGTTTCCGGAACATGCCGCTGAACATGTAATCCACGCAGACCTGATCGTGATTTCCTCCGCAATTGACAGAGATAATCCGGAACGACTCGCTGCCGAACAAAGGGACATTCCAATATGCCACCGCGCCCGCATATTGGGAGAAATCGTCAATCCGCGGAATGGAATTGTGGTCACAGGAACCCATGGGAAGACAACCATTACCGCAATGATTTCTCTTCTTTTACACAGGGCCGAACTCGATCCGACATGTCTAATCGGTGGCATACTTGAACCATTCGGCGGCAATGTGCGTGTCGGGCAATCCGAATGGGTCGTCGCGGAGGGAGATGAAAGTGACGGATCATTCCACAATTTGCACCCGAAATTCGCCATCGTGAATAATATTGAACCGGATCATCTTGACTATTACAAGAATGTAAAGCAAATCCAGAAATCATTCCTGAAATTCCTTGAAGGGACCGATTCTCGTGGAGAGATCTGGATTTCAGCGGACTGCAAGAACGCGCGAATAGTTGCATCTAAGCTCGATCGGGCCATTCACACGTACGGCGAGAGTGCGGAGGCGGATTTACGATTTACGGACTATGAACGGGGTTCCTCGTTTACACATGTTCGAGTATGGCTGAGAGAGGATCTGCTGGGCTCCTTGTCTCTTTCGATTCCAGGGCGTTTTAATGTGCATAACGCTCTGGCCGCGGTTGCAGCAGGGCAATACGCCGGTCTTTCTTTTGAAAAGATTGCGGATATCCTGAAAGACTATCGCGGGATTCAGCGCCGTATGCAAATGAAGGGTAGGAGCGCAGGAGTCACCGTAATCGACGACTATGCGCATCATCCGACCGAGATTCGTGTTACGCTGAACGCACTCCGTGAAAGATTTCATGGCCGCCGTGTTGGAGTATTCCAACCGCATCGTTACACCCGAACCAAGCATTTGAAAGATGAGTTTTCCAAATCCTTTCAGGATGTGGATGTTCTAATCCTGACGGATGTGTATTCCGCGGGTGAATCCCCCCTGGAGGGCGTGGACGGTGAGACGCTCTTTCGCGCAATCCGCCGCAATCATCGGGATGTTGTCTATGTGCCTCGGCTGGAGGAGGTCCCCGACTATTTGACCGACGTTCTCCGTGATGGAGATGTGTTGATCACGATGGGCGCAGGAAATGTCTGGCAGGTGGGCGAGCAGTTGCTGGATCGTCTATCCGGAAAGCAGGAGTAGTCGCAGGATGCGAACGCAGGATTCCGAGAACAGAGGCCGGTACAATATTCCGAACGGTGTACGAATGCTGATCCATCAGTGTTGCCGGGTACTGATTTATAGCGCTGTCATTGCGGGAGGGATCTGGCTCTTGATCGACGCTGTTTCATATTTCGGAACGTCCCACGATTTCAGGGTGCGAAAGATATACATTACAGGGACAAACTGGACCACGCCGGAGGAAATTCAGTTACAATCCGAGTTGAGAATCGGAACAAATATCTGGTTTGTTCCCTGCAGACGTGTAGCACAGCGAGTTGCCCGCCATCCCTGGGTACGTTTTTGTCGTGTATCGAAAATTCCACCGGATTGTGTAAGCATCGTCATCCAAGAAAGAACACCGCTGTGTACAGTATTGGATCGGCGGCATGGTGTTCTCTATAGTCTCGATTCGAGCGGCATTGTCTTGCCCGCCCTGTTCTTACCCCATCCCGATCCGGATGACTCCGTTGACGTACAGCGCCTCGAGGCTGTGCGAGCTCTGCCGTGTCTCACGGGTCCCACGGTCGTATTTCTGCCCGGTCATCCGATTGAGGATACCCGGTATGTGAATGCACTAAATCTACTTGTTCGCCTGGAAGAATTATCGCCTGCTTTTCTGTCTCAAATTGATTCGGTAGAAATCTCTGAGGAAGATGGGATGGAAATGTTCCCCGCTCGCCGCGTCGAGCGGATTCGAATTCCATCTCCGGTACCTGATTATCTGCCCAGGCAGATCATACAGGTATGGAGCCTGTTGGAGAAGGAGAATATCGAGTCGGAATATATTGATGCGCGATTTCCTAAGGCGGGTGTAGCCTTGAAGCCCAAGGCTTTGCAACCAAGCCGCTGGTACGAGCTGTGCAGCCGGAATTCTGATGCTGTGTGAGGAATAAATTGATGATTCGGCATGATCGGAACGACAATTACATTCTCGCCCTGGACATCGGAACGACGAAGATTTGTTCCGTGGTTGCGCGAGAGCAGGGCGGAACAATTGAGGTATTGGGATTGGGACATCATCCGACAGCCGGGCTGTCAGGAAGTGGAGTGGTAGACATGGAGGACACCGTCCACTCCATTGAGAACGCCGTACGGAAAGCGTATGCCTGTACCCCGGGTATCAAGATCAACACAGCAACGGTCGGAATCGGGGGAGGATATATTCAGTGTTTCAATACCGTCGGCTCCGTAGCTCTGCCCGGCCACGGTCGCGGTGTAACACGGGATGACGTCAATCGTGCCATTCGGATTGCTGCCCGCAAATCCGTTCCAAAAGACATGACTGTAATTCACAATATCCCGCGCCGCTTTCGGCTGGATAACAATGTAAATATCATCGATCCGATCGGCATGGCGGGGAGTCTTCTGGAAGTAGACGTGCATATTGTTACAGCGCAGGAATCGATTATGCGCAATATCCGCAGGTGCGTGACCCGAGCCGGATTGAAAATCGAGCGATTTGTTCTTCAACCCATAGCCTCCGCGGAGTCTGTTCTAACCGAAGAAGAAAAGGACGCGGGAATCGCTGTGGTTGACATTGGGGGAAGTACCACATCCATAGTCGTTTATTATGATGGCTCCATCCAGCACACGGAGATCCTCAATGTCGGCGGGGAACATATCACACGCGACATCAATCATTATTTTCAGACACCCCTGGAAAATGCGGAACGATTGAAAATATATGAGGGCACCGTTTTGACCGAGAGTGTGCCCGAAGAGGAATTCATCCAGGTGGTCCGATTTAAGAATCGCCGTTCCATCAAGGCAAAACGTCGTCGATTGTGCTGGGTGATCGAGGCACGTGTAGACCAGATATTAAAGGAGGTGAACCGAACCTTGCAGGCGCGCGATCTGCTCCGTCATCTGTACGGCGGAATTGTTCTGACCGGTGGAACTTCATTACTGGATGGATTAGTGGAACGGGCCGCGAAGGTTATGCATCGAGAGGCGCATATCGGCTATCCGAATGGGGTCCTCGGTCTTTCCGACCTCAACAGCCCCATTTATGCAGCGGGAATCGGATTATTGCACTACTGTCATCAGGAGCGCATGTCGGAACGAGCCTCCAAGGGGTCGACCGTGAAACATCTGCTGGTGCGAAGTCTGGAATGGTTGCGAGAGACATTTTAATGCGGACCGCGAGGTTCTCTGGCCAGAAGGCGACAGAAACAATCCACAAAAAGATTCCGTTGAAGAGAGAGGAGCCAAATCATGATTCAGATGGTAGACGAAGCAAGAGAGAGAATGGACCGGGGCCCCCGAATCCTGGTTGTCGGGGTCGGGGGTGGTGGCAGTAATGCCGTGGACGCCATGAGTTCTGACGGTGGCATGGATGGTGTCGAGTTCATGGTCATCAATACCGATCTCCAGGCGCTTCATCGTGCACGAACGCCGAAAAAGATCCATATCGGAGCAGGAGTTACAAACGGCTTGGGAACGGGCGCGAATCCGACTCTCGGAGAGAAGGCCGCTGAGGAGGACCGCGCTGTTCTTCGCGAAGCATTGGAAGGTGCGGACCTGGTATTCATTACGGCAGGCTTGGGCGGAGGCACCGGATCCGGCGCTTCATCCGTGATCGCCGATTTAGCCAAAGAAATTGGGGCCTTGTCTGTAGCCATCACGACAAAACCCTTCGATTTCGAGGGATCAGTGCGTCGAAGCCATGCGGATAAGTACCAACTCATTCTCCGCAAAAAGTGCGACACGCTGATTACCGTTCCGAACCAGAGACTGGTCAATATTGTGGATGAGAAAACCACACTGATTCAGGCGTTTCAAGTAGCAGATTCCGTACTGAAACAGTGTGTGCAATCCATATCCGATTTGATTACGCGGCCGGGTTTAATCAATCTGGACTTTGCAGACATTAAAGCTGTTATGGACAGCTCGGTTCAGGGAACGGGCGCAGTCATGGGTGTCGGCTATGGTCAGGGCGAGCACCGTGCGCGCGAGGCATTTCAGCAGGCTTCCTCCAGCCCACTTATGGAAGAAGTGATGATTCAGGGAGCCAAAGGTATTCTGGTAAACATCACGGCCCCGCCCAACGTGACATTGCATGAGGTTAATGAAGCGATGAATCAATACATCAACGGAAAGGCCGATCCATCTGCGAACGTTATTTTCGGTGTCGTTCTGGATGAGAATATGGATGACGATATGAAGGTAACAATTCTCGCATCCGGATTTGTCAAAAGTGCGGAAACGGACGGAGCGGCAAGCGCCTCCGTTGGCAACTATGAACGGGACAACCGGGAATACGAGAAACCCGCCTGGGCGGCGAAAGCGGATGAATTCCCCCAATACTACCCGGAAACAATCGTCGACGACGATTTGCGGGAACCGGCTGTTGTCGGTTCGGCGATGGCGGAAAATAGTCCGTTCCGGAGTTCCTCTTCCAGTCGCCACCATCCGGATCATCTAACGGAACGAGAGCGGGATACAAACAAGAAGGATGTGAGCCGTGTGCTGCCTGTGCTTTTCAGCAGTCGAAAATAGACGTCCATAATCGAATTCCATTGTAGAGACGAAGGTGAAAGAACAGGCTCTTCTTCTTTTTCATGTGTGGAATCAACGACACGCCGGAGGCCGATTGTACTCCGCCGGATCGCCTGGACGCGCGGGACGGGTACGGAATCAACCCTCTGGCACCAGCCTATCCCCAGGGTAGTCGTGCATTCGTTATGCGCGGATCGCACGACGTGCGGTGAGGGAGGTCAAGGATGTTGACCTCCCTTTTTCTTTTGCCTTTTCTTAGCCGTCTCTCGAATTGGGGGACGGGAAGCTTGCGCTTTGATCTTAATTCGGACATCATGTTTATGAATTGTACGACATGTACGAGACATATTCGAGAATCATCTTTTGAGGAGACACTTTGATAACAAGGCTAGATCGTACTCTTCTCACTCGCCGTTCCTTTGCGCTCCTGACCACCGTCGCTGCCGCCGATCTGGTCATATCCCCTGTCCTTGGTGCACAGATGGCCTCCGATTCACCCCGTCGCAAGATCAAAAAATCCCTCAAGCTGGGGATGATCGAGGAAGGCAAGACCTTCGAGGATAAACTCACGGTGGCAAAGAACGCCGGATTTCATTGCGTGGAGCCGGGGACGATCTACGACCGCAGCACTGTAGAGGAATTGCGCCGGGCATCCGAGAAAACCGGCATCCTTGTCGATGCTGTCGTCTGCGACAAGCACTGGAGTCATCCCCTTTCCGATCCTGATCCCGGCAAAGTAGACATCTGTGTCGACTCGGTGCGCCTAAGCCTGGAAAACGCAAAGCACCTCGGTGGTGATATGGTTCTCCTCGTTCCCGCCGTGGTCAATGAACAGGTCCTGTACGAACAGGCTTATGAACGCTCCATGCGGGTCATTCGTGAGGAGATCGTCCCGATGGCAACGGCCGTGAACATCGTTGTGGGAATCGAGAATGTGTGGAACAATTTCCTTCTCAGTCCGATCGAGTTCCGCAGATATATAGAGGAAATCGACAGCCCGCACGTTCGCGCTTGGTTCGACATCGGAAATGTAGTCGCATTCGGATATCCTGCCGGATGGATTCGAACTCTGGGAACACTAATAGCCCGTGTGGATGTAAAGGATTTCAAAGGCGGCCCGATGGTGGGAGGCGAGTTTGTTCCCCTGCGGCAGGGGTCAGTCCCCTGGAATGACGTCATGAAGGCCTTTGATGAAATCGGTTACCAGGGAATTTTCGCGGCCGAAGTACAGGGCGGGAAACAGGATTACTTGCTTGAAATGGTATCGAAACCAATGGATTTGATAATTGCGGAGAAGTAAACATACAATGGACTCTCTACACATTCATGTTATCGCGTGCGCCGTTTTGGCCGCTGATTTGAAGGCCGTGGCCAGAGAATTGGGATTGACTGTTTCTACGCGATTTCTGCCGGGCGGGCTCCACGAGAATCCCCATGCACTGCGCAAGCACCTCCAGGACGCAATTGACGAGGCCTCATCCGAGACGCGCATCCGGCGAATTGCGATCGGCTATGGTGTCTGCGGAATGGGAACTTCCGGGCTTCACGCGCGGGACATTCCCCTGTCCATTCCAAAGGTTCATGACTGCATCGCGTTGTTTCTCGGCTCCGATCGTGCTTATCGGGAACAATTCCGAAACTGTCCGGGTACTTACTACATCTCCGCCGGGTGGGTGGACGAAAAGGTACTCCCCGACTCCATGAAACAGACGGATCCTGTCCAATGCGGGCCCCGGATTCTCGATCTCGACGAGATTATTAAGAAATACGGGTCGGAAAACGCCGAGGCGATCCGCCATTTTCTGAACAGCTGGCAACGCAATTACCGGCGTGCCGCATTTATCGAAACAGGCGTCGGAGGCCACAGCCGAAAATATGCGGACATCGCCCGGAACATGGCCCGGGAATTCGGCTGGACATATGAAGAGATCCTCGGAACTCATCGCCTCCTGAACCGATTGCTTGTAGATGAAACCTCCAGTGATGAGGTGTTAATTGTTCCTCCGCATCATGAAACCGTCTATAACGGAGTGACGGAAACACTCCAGGCCGTCGCCCCGCTCGGGACCGGCTTGGCTCTTCCGGAATGCCTGCTGTCCCTTTCCGCCTCTGCCGAAACGGGGCAGAGAACCGAGGCGACATCGGCAATCACCCTGGGGTTGGGGATTGACGCGGGCGGAACATATACGGACGCGGTTCTCTACAGTTTTGAATTGAATCAAGTACTCGAGAAAGCCAAGACGCTGACTACCAAATGGGACTTCACCGTCGGTATTCGGGAAGCGCTTTCCAAATTGGATGCGACGCGATTGCCTCAAGTCGATCTTGTCTCGCTCTCCACAACCCTGGCCACAAACGCAATTGTAGAGGGCCGCGGGCAAAAGGTCGGTTTGCTGATTATGCCGCCTTATGGTCTGTTCGATCCATCGGATATTCCTCATCGGCCGATCAGCATTATCGACGGACGAATGGATTTCGACGGTACAGAACTCTCGCCGGTTAATCCCAATCAAGTGCGCAAAGTTATTCGACGAATGATCGAGCAGGACAATGTCCGCGCGTTTGCCGTAGCCGGATTTGCCGCCGATTCCAACCCCGCGCATGAGTTGCAAGTGAAAAGCATTATCCGAGAAGAAACCGAAATGAGTGTGACGTGCGGTAATGACGTGTCCGATCTGATGAATTATCGGGTTCGTGCGCAGACGGCTGCGTTAAACGCCCGGATTATTCCGCTTCTGGAGGCGCTTATCGATCAGGTACAGATCGCTTTGCGATATTATTCCATTTCTGCTCCCGTGATGGTGGTGCGCAGTGACGGCTCGCTGATGAGCGCCCGAGCGGCCAAACAGCGGCCTATCGAGACTGTTCTCTCCGGACCCGCCGCAAGTGTAGCGGGCGCTCGATTCCTGTCGCGACTCGACCGCGCAGTTGTGGTAGACATCGGCGGAACAACCACCGACACGGCGATCATTCGGAACGGAATTGTTGAGACATCTGACAAAGGCGCAACTATCGGAGGCTGGCGAACCCATGTCAAGGCCCTCGATATGCGCACATTCGGACTGGGCGGCGACAGCCTGATCGGCTACCACAGGCAGGAAATTCAAATCGGCCCGCGTCGCGTTACCCCGATTTGCCGGCTCGGCGACCAGGATCCGAATACCAATGAAGCACTCGATTGGGTCGAACAGCATCTTGACTCGTTTGACCGATCCACGGATCGCTTGGGTATCATGGCGCTGAACGCTCATAAGCCCAATTTCCAATTAACCGAAGTGGAAATGCGGATATTCGACATCCTGTCCGAACGTCCGCACTCCATTCAGGAACTTTCCTTCCGCCTTACCGGAGACCTGTTCCGACCTGTTCCTCTCGAACAACTGGAAGAACAGTATGCGATTCAGCGATGCGGTCTTACTCCTACCGATCTCTTGCACATCGACGAGAAGATGCATCTGTGGAACCGCTCCGCAGCTGTTCGCTTTTGTGAAATACACTGCCGCCTCGCGCAAATCGATCCACGGGATTTTGTCGATTCGGTTCTCGAACAATTCATCAACAAACTGACAATGGAGATTCTTAAACGGGAGATGGGCGGGACGTGCGATGGAGAAGACATGGACCAATCCCCGTCGGCTGCCGCCTTGTTCCGAAACATGATGCGTGGTGGAGATTCCGACTACCAAGTGCGTATACGGCTGAAACATCCGTTGATCGGTATCGGCGCACCGGTACAGCATTTCCTTCCGCAAGTTGCGCGCATCCTTGAAACAGAAGCCGTTATTCCGCCCGACGCAGATGTAGCCAATGCCATCGGGGCCATCACAAGTTCAGTACTGGTCCAAAAACACGTACGAATTTCTCCGACACCGAACGGGACATACAATCTTTATGGATTAGTCGATTCTCCCGTATTCAGTGACTTTGAAGAAGCACAGACTTACGCCGTGTGTGCCTTGAAGGATGCGATTCTCCGGAGCGCGCGCGAGGCAGGAACGAGCGAATCCCGAATCGAGGTTACCGCGCAAGATCAGGTTGCCCCGCTTGCCGGCGGCGGAGAACAATTCCTCGGTCGAACGATTACGGCACGCCTGACCGGCCAACCGGATCTCGCGAGACTTCTTTCGGATACATGCGATGAATCACCATCACTCCCAGCGGTTGCCGATGCTCCGCTGCGGCGCTGAACCCGTTTCGATCGCGGCGATCAGCTCGCGTGCGACCGCAGGATAGATTGTCAAATGCGGCAAGTCTGCCGGATCAATCCACTGCGCATCCCGCAGCAC
>JAKPRU010001134.1 GCA_029557025.1 Candidatus Omnitrophota bacterium
GAAATCGTAAGCTCCCAATTTCATGGCTTCGACCGCTTTTTCCACGTTTGCATGGGCTGTCGCCAGAATGACGGGCAGTTCCGGCTCGGAATCATGGACTTTCCGCAGCAGCTCCACCCCGTCGGCATCCGGCAGATTCACGTCCAGGATCAGCGCATCGCACTTGCGATGGGCGAACAGGTGATTCAAATCGGCTCCTGTTGCGCCGGTTTCGACCTGGTATCCGGCGCTCCCGACTTTCCGACCCAAAAGGCGCAGAAGGTCCAGGTCGTCATCAATGATGAATACGGTTCCGTTTGCCGAGTCGGACACCGGGTTTCCGAGCCTTTCGACTAAATAATGTCGGGATTCGGCGAGCCGAAGGACGTCGGAAGCGGCAGACTTACCTCGCGACCGGACTTGCCGGATTCATAAACGGCAAGAATGATCTCTAGTGGTCGCCGTCCCTCTCTTCCGGGGATGGCCGGATCGCGGTTCTCGAAAATTGCGCGGGCGAAGTCCCGAATCTGGGCCTGATGCCCGGACGCATCGATTTTCATCGGGTCTCGTGCCGCCGCTGTGCTGTCCTTCTTCTCAATACCCGCGATTTTCTCCTCTTCCCCTTCGACTTCCCAGAATGTCAGTTCGCTTTTTTCGACGACCGCCGAACCCTTGGTTCCATGGATCTCCAATCGCTCCGGCATTCCCGGATAGATGCACGTGCTTCCCATGATGTTCCCGAACGCGCCATTCTCGAATTCCAGGCTGGCAATCGCAATATCTTCGACTTCGATGTTTCTCGCACGCGTGTTGGTTCGCGCAAACACGCGGTTGACCGGCCCCATGATCCATTGAAGCATATCGATGTAATGAATGCCCTGGTTCATCAGGCAGCCTCCCCCATCCATCTCCCAGGTTCCCCGCCAGGCTCCGCTGTCATAATAGGATTGGGGGCGATACCACTTGATCGACGCATCACCCAGAACCATGACGCCGAAACGTCCCGATTCCACGGCTTCCTTGACCTTGCGGATGTTCGGATTGAATCGATGCTGGGAAATGATGCCGAGTTTTACCCCGGCTTTCCGGGCTGTATCGATCATGGCATCGGCTCTTTCGAGGGTGATTTCCATGGGTTTTTCGCAGAGTACATGTTTTCCGGCTTTCATGGCGGCGATGGAGTTAGCCCCATGGAGGCCGCTGGGTGTGCAGACATGGACGGCGTCCAGATCCTTGCGGGCAAGCATTTCTCCCAAGTCTGAGTAAGCGGCCACCTTGAGTTCTGCCGCCAGTTTCTCGGCATTTTCGCGGACGGTATCGCAAACTGCGATCAGGTGTGTTTCATGGACACTGAGTGTGGCCCGTGCATGAAGGCCCCGATATTTCCCGTGCCGATAATAGCGGTGCGGATCTGCCGATATTCCAGTCCTTCCGCATCCAGGATTTTGCAGAACGATTGTACCGCCTTGGCGAACAGTTCCGGGCCGGAGAAACCCGACGAGCGTCCGGCTTCGGCCAAATGCGGCTCCATGGTGATGAATCCGCTGTACCCGTCTTCTTTCAGCGCACGGACGAGCTCGGGTATCTGCCCGTCGCCTTCGCCTGCCAGGGTCATCTCTTTCGATCCCAACCGGGCGTCCTTGATGTGAACATGGGCGATGTGCCGACGGACCAGCGGAAGGCATTCCTCCACGGGATGCTGTCCCGCGCATACGAAATTCGCGGGATCGAACGCCATCTTGAGATGGGGGGAATCGATCGTGTTCAGAAGATCGGCGCAATAGACCGCTTTTTCTCCGTAAAGGTCCGCCTCGTTTTCCAGCATCATTACAATCCCTTCTTTTTCAGCGATCTCCACCATGGCGCGAATCCGGTCCAGGACATCTTGGCGGTATTTTTGGGGATCCTCGCCCTTCGGCAGATAAAAGGAGAAGACGCGGATATTGGGGGTGCCGAAATACCTGGCCCGTTCCACCGCGATGCGAAACCGGCCGATTTCCTTCTCGGCCGGGTCCGTGACAGGGACCTTCCCGATGGGTGACCCGATGGCCGCTACCTTGATTCCGTATTGTCGCAGAGC
>JAKPRU010001147.1 GCA_029557025.1 Candidatus Omnitrophota bacterium
GATGATCGCGCGATACCGATCGACTTGATGCTCCTTCAGATAATCTAACAATCGACGACGCTGGTTGACCATCATCAATAATCCACGACGCGAATGATGGTCCTTTTTGTGCGACTTGAAATGCTGGGTCAGATTTGCAATCCGTTCGGACAGAATGGCAATCTGGACCTCCGGCGAGCCGGTATCCGTGTCGTGGACTCGATACTCTTCGATGACTTTCTGCTTACGTTCAACCGTAATAGACAACTTTTCACCTCCTTTCGGGAGAGGGTGACCGATGTCGTCACCCGGAATTGCTTAGTATACCACGTTCTCGCCATTCGGGCGAGGGATAAGCCATTACTTCTGGCCGAAGAAAACTTTCACCGGCTTTACAACACGCAGATTTCCCCCCATACCGTTGATCTGGTCGGAGGGAAAAAGCGCCTCCCCCACTCCCAGCAAGACTCCCTGGCGATCAAGGATCCGCAGCCGGTCCCCGGCCTCGAAGGGTGCGGAAACTCGGGCCACAGAGACCCCCAGTAATGCACGACCGGCCCCCAGGCTCTGTGCACCCTCATGCCCGACCAGCACGGACGGCAGATTCGACAGGGATTCGCTCATGGAAGCCAGATGCTGCAGGACATCCTCCGGGCTTTTCATGCTTTCGAGCGCGACGGCCTTTTCGATGGTGAACGCCCCGCAGCGAGTTCGGATCAGGTCCGACATGGCGGCGCCGGTTCCCAACTCGCGCCCCAAATCGTGGCACAGGGTTCGGATATAAGTTCCCTTGGAACACACAACCCGGTACGTGACATAGGGCAGGGCGATGTTCTCGATTTCCAGCTCATAAATCGTGATTTTGCACGGGGCACGTTTCACTTCCACGCCTTTGCGGGCGAGCTCATACAAGCGTTTTCCCTTGTGATGTTTGGCCGAAACCATCGGCGGGATCTGGGATTGCGAACCCACGAATCGCTGGAGAGTTTCCCGCACAATGTTTTCATTGATGGAACCCAGGTCCCGTTCCTCCACAATCTCACCGCTGGTGTCTTGCGTAACTGTGGTAATCCCGAGGCGCATCTGCACTCGGTATTCTTTGTCTTGGGCAACGAGGAATTCCTGAATACGGGTGGCGTTCCCCAAGCAAAGGGGCAACACGCCCGTCGCCATGGGATCGAGCGTGCCGGTATGGCCCACCTTGCGAATCCCGGCGATGCGCCGGACCGCATCGACCACATCATGAGAGGTCATCTCAGGCGGCTTGTCGATGTTCAGAACCCCATCCAGGTTCTTATAGTCCTCTGTCGGACGACTTCTCTTCCTCATTGCCAAGATCGACATGTTGCAGAATCTCCAGAATCCGGCCGGCTCGGTCGTACGAATCATCGATAGTGAACCGAAGCTCCGGGATGTATTTAAGACGGACCTGCTGACCGAGGACATGACGAATATGCCCGGCGCTGTGGTCCAACGCTTCCATCACAACACGCGGATCCTCCTTGTCGCCCGGGCAGGTGAAAAATACCTGGGCGTGCTGAAGGTCCTTGCTGGTGCGGACTTCCGTGATACCGGTTCCCTCCAGGCGTGGATCGCGCATTTCGTACAACAGAATCTTGCCGATTTCCTCTTTCAGGAGCGCATTGACCTGGTAGATTCGATACGAAGATTTTGTACGCATTGATCTACACCTCACCGGACAACTTCCGCCTAGACAGGACGTCAAAACATTTCAATATGCGATTCCAGCACCTCAACGTCCGGGTTATTTTGTATGATCCGCAATACCCGGTGCAGAACCTCTTCTACTTTGTGCCGGCTTGCAGCGACCGCCGAGGCGGCCAAATCGGCCCGCTGCCAAGTGGACATCTCGCCGATTTCTGCGAACGAGACATTCAACCCGCTGCGAATGCGATCCTTCAGGCTTCGGAGAACATGCCGTTTGGCCTTCAGGCTGTCAGAGCCTGGGATACGGATCGCCACTTCCAACAGGCCAAGATAGGTCATTGGTGGTTTCCACCGGGGAGCGAAAAGCGTCTCCGGTTATAGAGTCGGCGCAACTTCCTTCATTTCGTAACACTCAACCACGTCGCCGACCCGAATGTCGTTAAATCGCTCCACGCCGATCCCGCATTCCATCCCCTGCGGCACTTCGGCAACATCGTCCTTGAAACGGCGCAGGGAGGCCAGTTTGCCTTCGTGAACCACCACCGAATCCCGAATGATTCGAATGTTGGCATTTCGATTCAGTCGGCCATCCCGGACATAAGACCCGGCAATCGAAAATCCTTTGGCGGTGCGGAACACCTCGCGGATTTCGCCCCGTCCGAGCAGGTTCTCCTCAAATGTCCGGTCCAGAAGACCGGCCATGGAATCCCGAATCGCGGAAATGGCATCGTAAATGATCCGGTAGGTACGAACCTGAACGCCCTCCTGCCGAGCGAGATCTTCCGCTCGCTGGGTGGGACGCACATTGAAGCCGATCACAAGAGCGTTTGACGCGGCAGCGAGCATGATATCGGATTCGCTGATCGCTCCGACCCCACTGTGAATGATCTGCACCTGAACTTTCTGGCTTTCGATTCTTTCCAAATTGCTGCACAGCGCCTCGACCGAACCTTGAACATCGCCCTTCACGATCAAGTTCAATTCCTTGATTTTGCCTTCCTGGATTTGTGCGTGGAGGTCTTCCAGGGTGACCCGTTTGGCTTTCTGAAGTTGCCGTTCTCTCTGCAACTGTTGCAGCCGACCGCTGATCTGTTTTGCCTCGGAATCGCTGGGGACCACAACGAACGGGTCTCCGGACGAGGGGACATCCTCCAGCCCCAGGATTTCGACAGGAGTGGACGGTCCGGCTTCGTGGATCGGCTCGCCGCGATTGTCGTACATCGCCCGGATGCGTCCGCTGTAAACCCCGGCAATGCACGGATCGCCGATATGAAGCGTTCCCTGTTCCACCAGTACCGTCGTTACCGGGCCACGCCCCTGTTCCAGACGGGCTTCCAGAATGGTTCCGCGCGGTCTGGCTTTGGGATTGGCTTTCAATTCCATCACCTCGGCTTGCAGCAGGATGGCCTCCAGCAGATCATTGATCCCTTCACGCTTAAGGGCAGAACACAGCACATACATAGTTTTTCCGCCCCACTCTTCGGGGATCAGGCCATGCTCGGCGAGCTGCTGTTTGACCCGGTCGGGATTCGCCCCGGCGAGATCGATTTTGTTGATTGCCACAATGATGGGGACTTCAGCCGCCTTGGCGTGGTGAATCGCCTCAACGGTCTGAGGCATGACACCGTCATCGGCAGCCACCACCAGGACAACAATATCGGTAATCATCGCGCCGCGTGCCCGCATGGAGGTGAATGCCTCATGACCGGGGGTATCGACAAAGACAATCCGGCCCCCGGGCGTTCGGACATCATACGCGCCGATATGCTGGGTAATTCCACCGGCTTCCCCGGAGACCACATCGGATTTCCGGATGGCATCCAGGAGTTTTGTCTTGCCGTGGTCCACATGTCCCATAACGGTAACAACAGGGGGGCGAGGTTCCAGCTGGTCTTCCCGGTCTTTTTCCTCTTCCCCCAGGTAATTGAACAATCCCGCCTCGAACAGGTCCACTTGTTCGATGCCGAAACCGAACTCATCCGCGATGATTTGGATGGTGTCCAAGTCCAGGCGCTGGTTCAGGGTAGCCATCACGCCCAACTGAACCAGTTTGGAGATCAGTTCCGCCGGTGTGATTCCCAATCCATTGGCGATATCGGCTACCGTTGTGGCTTCGTGGATTCTCAGGGTAGTGCGATCATGTTCGATCTGTTCGAGTTCTTCCGCCAACTGGGCTTCCTGTCGTTCACGCTTGGATCGTTTCCAGGCTTTCTTGCTTTTGCTCTTCGGGATTCCATGCCCCATGCGACGATCGATGGGTCCGACAATTGGCTTGGTCGGCTCGGCGCCCCGTTTTGTTTTCAGTTTGAGTTTCTGTATTTCTTTTCGGATGGCGTCGTCGGTGTCCTTACGTGTTTTTGCTTTCTTATGCCCGGTTTTCTCGGGAACCAATTCAATCGGGACTTCCGGAACGATCTCCTCGAGTTTGTGAGATATCTTCTCTTCGACCGGTTGTCTCTCGGAGACAGAGATCCCTATCGTCCCGGTGCGTTCCGGCTGAGGTACCGGCTCAGCCGGGATTACCGGTTTGGTTTCCCCGAGCCGTGTAACCTCCGGTTCCTCCGGTGTGACGGCTTTCGTTTCTTCCACTACAGGCGGTTTTTCTTTCGGCTCGGCCTGTTGTTCCGGTTCTTTCTTTGCTTCGACCGGTTTTTCTTTGGGTTTGGCTTCAGCGAGTCTGGAAGGGGCCTTGATTCCCAGGGATGGTTTCTCTTTTAAAGGTTGAACGGTTACCGATTCGGCTTCTTGCGGCTCAACTTCCTTTTCTTCGGCCGGCGTCGGTTTCCATCCCTTGGGGCGTTTTACCCGTTTGAATTTGCTTGTCTTCTGGGGTTCTTCCTCTTCGAGGCTTTCTATTACACCGAAATGAATCAGGATCCGCTTCTGCAAGTCCTCGTCAATACTGGAGCTGTGACTTTTCCCGCTATGTCCGATGGAGGAGAGAAAAGCAATAATATCCTTGTTGTCCAAGTGGTACTCACGTGCTATCTGGTTAATTCGCATCTTTACTTACAACCTCCGTGCGGATCACTCACACATGCAGCCGGAACGATCGAAACAAGTCCATCTGCAATTGGCGCGCCGAGTCAACGGATCAATGTGCCCCAAAGTCGATTGGGCAATAGAAGCCTCGGTCAGTCTCGGAACGGACCGGTTCAGGCTGAACCGATGGGGCCAGGCCGATCCTCGATATCCTCGTCGATCTCTTCAGGCGTCGCCATATCCTCGTTATCCGCATTTTCATCTTCCGTCTCGTCCATCTGCTCCATCTCGTCCTCTTGCCGTGTGTCTTCGATCTCTTCCTCGGCAAGATCGTCGTTCGACTCGATTTCCGTTTCTCCTTTTTCTCCTTTTTCTTCAGGTTCTTCAGATTCTTCAGGTTCTTCAGGTTCTTCAGGTTCTCCGGGTTCTTGAAATTCTTCGGGTTCATCCAGTCCTTCGGGTTCCGGTTCCAGTTCCCCGATTTCCCGTAATGCCTCGCGATAGATTTTCTCCGCAGTGTCTTCAGACATGCCTTCCAGCGCTTTCAGCTCCTCCAGGCCGTATTCCACGATATCGATTGCCGAAAGCAGTCCTTTTCCCATGAGGATTTCCGCCTCGGCATCGTGGACCGAAGGCAGTTCCAGCAATTCCTTTTTAGCTTCCGCTTCTCGTTCGGCAAGCTGGGAGACCGATATGATATCGATTTCCGTGCCGGTCAGGCGAGATGCAAGCATAGCGTTCAGGCCGCCTTTCCCGATGGCAAGGGACAGTTCTTCATCTTTCACGACAAGCAATGCCCGCCGCCCATCCTCGCTCAGTTCCACGCTTTCGATCTCCGCCGGTTTGAGTGAATTGGCGACAAATCGGCGTTTATCGTCGCTGTATTCGACGATGTCGATTCTTTCCCCGCGCAGTTCCTGAACGACCATCTGAACACGTGAGCCTTTCATGCCGACACAGGCTCCGACCGGATCGACGTTATTATCGGAGGAGAGAACCGCGATTTTGCTGCGCTTTCCGGGTTCGCGGGCAATGAGGCGGATGGAAACGGTTCCTTCACGCATCTCCGCCACCTCCTGCTCGAACAATTTGATCACCAGCTGGGGGCTTCTGCGGGAGAGGATCACCAGGGCATCTTTCGGGACCTGATCCCGGTCGCGACGGTCATGATGGCCGGTTGGGGCAGGCTCTTTTCCCTGTTGTTTGCGCACGTCACGAACCTCGGAGATGATGGCTTTGATCCGTTCGCCGTACCGGAATCGTTCGCCGAAAGCCATGTTGCAACGGGGCAGACAGGCCTCCGCACCCCCCAGGTCCACTATCACGTTTCCTTTCTCATGGCGCTGCACGGTTCCGATCACCAGTTCGCCGACCCGGTTCTTATACTTGTCATAGACCATTTCCCGTTCGGCTTCCCGAATACGTTGGGTAATCACCTGCTTGGCGCTTTGAGCGGCAATTCGGCCAAAATCGGTCGGCGTGATATCAACCGTCAGTTCCTCGCCCGGTTCTACGTCGGGGATTTCTTCCTGTACCTCACTGAGGGCGAGTTCCAGGTTTGGATTGGTCACTTCTTCCACAACTGTCTTGGTGGCGTATACGCGAAAATCGCCTGTTTCCCGGTCGATTTCCGCTTCCGTGACGTCGATTTCCGGGTCGAGCATTTTTTTGCTTGCCGTAATCAGGGCGGACTCCAAAGCGTCATAAAGCGAGTCCAGTGGAATGTTTTTTTCCAGGCTGATACGCTCCAGGATATCAACGACATCTTTGCTGCTCATAATTCCTAATCTCCGGGGATCGGATCACGATATTCTGATGTTTTTTGGGGCATACGATCCGATATGATCCTGTTTCCTCCGTAGCGATTCCAGAGGCGAACAAGGAAAAAGGCGGAGCCATGGCCCCACCTTTCGAAGACTAATATACCATTCTCCAGTGTATTTTACAAGACCGTAAAGGGATTTTCTTTGACATGCCCATTTCGGGCAGCTTTGGCGCACTGGTCCGGCCGTGCATCTTCCCTTATGCTCCTATCAGACAGGTTAAAAACAGTGAAAATTGCTTATCTTGAGACTTTTTACGGACTTTCGGCCAGGATGGTGCTTGGTGCGCTGGTGGATCAGGGAGTATCCGCCGATGACCTGGAATCCCTGCTACGTTCGTCGGCAATCCCCGATTTGCGCATGGAATGCCGCCGGGTAGAGAACCATGGAATCGCCGCGATGCAGATTTTTCTGCACGTGCCTGAAAGGGAGAAACTCTCGGATTCGGCCCTTGGGAACTTGCCGGAGCCGGTTCGTACTCGTGTCGTTCAAGCCCTCAAAGATCTGGTCGAAGCGGAGGCCGTCTCGTCGGGAAAGACGATTTCCGCCGTGCCGTTATCGAATCGAACGATTGTGGAGATCGCCGCCGCCGTTGCCGCGTTTGATCTTTCGGGAATCGAACGACTGCTTGTTTCGGAGGTTCGTACAGGTCACAGCAATGGTTTGGAGTTGGTTCCCGGGCCTGCCGTTACACGCCTGTTGCAGGGATTTCGAATTGCCGCCGGGCCATACGGGGGAAACCTGGTTACAGCGGATGGGGCTGCGCTGGTAAAGACTCTCGCAGAGCCATGTGAACGGATGCCGTCCATGGAACTCGCGGGAGTCGGTGTCGGAGCAGGCGACCTGGAGGATGTCGTCTTTCCGAATATGCTGCGTGTTTTCGTCGGAACAGCCGATTCCGAGACAGCGGATGAGGTGACAGTCATCGAAACTCAGATTGACGATATGAGTGCGGAGCTGTTCGGTGTCTTAATGGAGGATGCGTTTCGCGCAGGAGCATTGGACGTAATGTTTACCCCGGTATACATGAAGAAGAACCGTCCCGGTACGCTGGTAACTGTGTTGGCTCCGGCGGGCCGCGAGGAGGACTTGGGTCGGCTGGTGCTTCGCGAGAGTACTACGGTCGGGGTTCGGATGCATCGGGTCGAGCGGCGGATTCTGCGGCGCAAAGAGGTCACGGTCCAAACATCATTCGGGACAGTGCGTGGTAAAGCGGTTTGGGGAGCCGGAGTGGAACGAAGATTCAAGCCGGAATACGAGGATTGCCTGCGTATCCATCGCGAGACCGGAAAACCATTACTTGAAATCCTGGCAGCGGCTCAACGGGCCTACGAATCCTCCAACGCCGATTCAGGGGAATAGGATGAACATGCTGAAAGACGTCAAAGTCTGGGTTGGGCTGATTATCAGCGTAATCAGTTTCTATTTTTTCAACCGGCAGGTTCAGGAGTTCACCAGTTGGGGTGATGTTTTCCAGACAGTCCTTTCCGTTTCCTATATCCTGTTTATTCCCTCCATTGTGTTAAACTTTGTTTCTATTTATTTCCGGGCGTTGCGCTGGCGGTCGTTTCTGGGTAAACCGCACGAGCCGACCGGGCGGTTGTTTGCACTGATGTGTATCTGCTTCATGGGGAACAGCGTATTGCCCGCGCGAGCCGGGGAATTGATCCGGACCTTTGTGCTGGCTCGAAAAGGACAGCGCCGATTTACGGAAGTGCTGGCCACCGTGGTGGTGGAGCGATTTTTTGATTTTGCGGGGATTCTGGTAGCGCTGGGAGCGGTTTTGCTGATTGCGCCTCCTCGGATTGAGGAACGGAGCAACTTGCAGCTGATTATTGAAACCGGCGGGAAAGCCTCCGTGGTATTCGTGGCCGGCGCGGCGGCGGTGCTGCTGTTTCTGACCTATCTGCCGGAATGGACCCGGGGAATTGTCGAATGGATAACGCGACCGTTTCCGGAGAAGATCGGGGGACGTCCGTTGCGTCGGAAAATCCTGGAAATGACCGTCTCGTTCGAGCGTGGACTTTCCACTTTTCGCCGTCCGGCATCGCTGGTTTGGACTGCATTCCTGACGCTGCTGGTTTGGCTGCTCCTGGGCTGGTCGGAGTATGTGATGATCCAGGCGTTCGGGATGTCCGATACGATTTCCTTTATGGGGGCGATTTTGACCATGGTGGCGATTTGCCTCGCCGTGGCGCTTCCGAGCGCCCCCGGATATGTCGGGATTTACCACTTGGCGGCCCAAGCCGTGCTGATTGAGCTGTATAATATACCGGCCGATAAGGCCTCTGCGTTCGCTATTGTTTTATGGCTTTCGCAAATTGTGCCGATGATTATTGCGGGCCTTATCGCCCTTAACCGCATGAACATGACGTTCCGGGAGATCGTTCATGTCCAGGAAACCGCGCCGGAAGAGTCGTGAGGCTGTCTCGGAACGAGTGTGTCCGCGAGATTTTTCCCCCAAGCTTGGGGGAGATACAGAGGGGGTTGAATTGCTCGGACCGATCAACCCTACGCTGCACCCTCCCCAATCTTGGGGAGGGAAAGAAACGACACGCCAGCCGATCATCGAGCGAACACTGGGCAAAATCCAATCCACCATTCAGCGATATGAAATGATTGCTCCGGGTGAGAGCGTCCTTGTTGCTGTTTCCGGAGGGCCGGATTCGACCGCGCTGCTGTTGGCGCTGCATGCGTTGTCGCACAAGTTCGGCTGGGCGCTGCGTGCGGCGCATGTGAATCACGGGTTGCGGGGCGAATGCTCCGATGAGGATGAGCGGTTTGTCCGAAATCGGGTGATATCACTCGATATTCCATTTCATCGAAAACGAATCGCTGTTGCTCAATTCGCCGCCGAAGAAAAAGAGAACCTTGAAGCCGTCGCCCGCCGCGAGCGTTATGACTATCTCATTCGCCTGGCTCGGCGATACCGTTGTGCCTGCATCGCCACAGGCCATACGTTGGACGACCAGGCGGAGACGGTCCTTCATCACATTGTGCGTTCCAGCGGGATCGAGGGGCTGGCCGGCATCGCACCGATATGGACTATTGAAAACCGCCGAGTCGTCCGCCCCCTGGCGGATGTGAGACGAAACGAGGTTCTGGAGTTTCTTCAGGCACAGGAATGCGCGTTCCGGATCGATGAGAGCAATGCCGATCTCAATCTGACCCGGAACTTTATTCGGCATGAAATCCTGCCCCGGTTGGAGAGGATCAATCCGCGTGTACGTGAGGCGCTGGCACGGCTGGCGGATATCGCGCGACTGGAAACGGAAGCCCATGATTTGGGGGATGCGCAATGGCTGGAGCGGTTCGCTCAGCGGACAGGTCACGAGATCGCCGTGTCCAGGGTGGGGTTCCTTTCTCTTCATGCGGCGGATCAACGGCGTGTTGTGCGGCGCCTGCTCGGCCAAATCGCGCCGGACCTTCACCCGACTCTGGACATCATCGACAGGATTCGGGAGTTGGCCTCCTCCACGGAAGGGGGACGGCGCTGTGTGTTTCGGGGCCATGGTGTGGTGTCGCGTCAAAAGGATCGGCTGGTGTTCACGCCCTGCGATTCGGTTACGCGCTCGAAAAGAACGGGTTCCTGCAAACCATTGGGATAATCAAAAAACAAGACCGGCTCGAACTTCTCGCCTTTCATTTTGAACAGCAGCGGGCACTCGGCGAAAAACGGGTGCAGCCCCAACGGGATTTCCATCCCGCATTCCACCAGGGGCGACTGTCCGGCAAGATAGGCGGCCAGCTGTTCCGGTCGCCATTCCTGTGCGACGAAGATATTCTCATCCGGTTTTCGGATTCCTTTTGCCCACAGATGATATCGGAAATAGTGCGCCGCCTGGTACACCTCAGTGACCAGCACACTATTGGGAGGAACAAACCGGACAATACGTTCCGTGGCCAAGTGGGCCAGGATGTTTTCGCTCTGATCCACCAGCGACCAATTGGAGACAATCAACACCGGAATCAGCAAAAAGAAAAGTATGCGCCAATGTCTCCGCAGAAACCGCTCCGCCACTTCCTGCATCCCCACCACGATCCAGAATGCCGCCAGAAAAAAGCAGGGTAGCGCGAATACGGCGGCATCATCTACGCGATACCCGAGCGCGAAAATGGCATTAAACAAAAACGCCGGAAAAGTCAGGTAGAACAACGGGCGGTTTTTGCAGAAACATTCCCACAGTCCGACCGCAGCAAGAAAACATCCGACCGAGAAGAACTGAAAATAGAACAGCGACACAAACCAATGGGTTTGCTCATACCACAAATCATGCCAGGAAAACCCCACCATGCGTCCGTGGAATTTGGTGGCCAGGGCGAAACGGATGAAGTCGCCGGCAGTTCGAATGCCGACTTCGATATAAGGACAATTCGAACGAGAACGGATAAACAGATAGGCATATTGGGACAGAGAAAGCGTCACAAAACCGATGCACATACCCCAGAATCCCGGTCTGCGCAGGGCCGAACGGTCCACAGCTGCGATAAATAAAAACAGGCCGGGCAGCCAGAAGATCGAACTGGCGTGATTGCCGAACGACAAAGCGTAAAGAAACACGGTTGCTGCAAGCCAACGCGATTCCCTTTCCTGCTGCCACCGGACTGCGCAATACATGATGCCCGCAAAGAAGAGCATCTGCAGGGCATAAACCTCCGCCACGATACTCTGGCCCCAATACAGTCTGCTGAACGCCAGAAGCAGAACGGCGGCGGAGGCAACCAGCGTGTCCCCTGTGACCCGCCGGAACACAAAAAAGAGAAGCGTGATGGCTCCGGCGCCCAATAGCGCGGAAAGCAGGTTCTGCCCGTACGCCGGTTCTTTCCAGGGGAGCAGACCCATGAGATGGTTGAGCAGAAGATACTGCGGATAGCCGGTGCTGTGCGGAATCCCGAGAATCTTGCCGAGATACTGAAACTTGGCGGTGTCGCCGCGATACCCGGTTCCCGGCAGAAGGGTGAGCCAATAGACCATCAACGGCAGAAGGAAATGGAGGGCTGCCGGGATGAGATTTCGCCGGGCGTTCGTGGTCATCATGAATGCAATACGGAACCTTCGTTCTTCCGTTCGAAATCATGGCGCAGAATGGCGGGAAGTTCGAGGGGAGAGGGGCGGATTGTAAATTGCGGATTGGGGATTGGGGAGATTGGGGGGGGTGCAGAATGTCTGGGAGAGGGGAAGGGGAAGGAACATGCTGGGTGGTCCCGGTATCCTGCCGGTTCGGTATCGTGAAGGGGCAAGGCATGCCTTGCGCCTATGCTTGCTTTATACTCCCTTGTTGGATATTCCATCACTTTAAGCGAAGAGGTGTTCACAATGAAAAGGTTCGGAGTTCTTGCCCTGGTAACGACGATAGGAGCGCTGATGGCCATGTCTGGAACAGTGGATGCAAAAGAGAACAAACGGGAACGGACGGTATTATATCTGACAAAATCCTCCGGTTTTGAACACAGTGTGGTGCAGCGCAACGGAGATCGGCTGAGCCACTCGGAGCAGATCATGGTGGAGCTGGGCGCAAAGAACGGATTCCGCGTGATCTGCACAAAGGATGCCGGGATGATTAACGCCAAAAACCTGGCGGATTTCGACACAGTGATGTTTTACACCACGGGGGATTTGACTCAGGTCGGCGAGAAAGACAGCGGTTCCGTGATGACCGAACAGGGCCGGAAAGAACTGCTGGACTGGATTCGTGCGGGTGGCGGATTTTTCGGTTCGCATACCGTGACCGATACATTCCATGGAAATGAAGAGTTTATGACCATGATGGGCGGAGAGTTCCTGACCCACGGAAAGCAGCAGTATACGACGATTAAGGTAGTCGATCCGAAATTCCCGGCGATGATCGGCCTGCCGGTCGAGTTCCGCATGATTGATGAGTACTACGTGAATAAAAACATCAACCTCGGCAAGAACATGCACATTCTGCTGATGCTGGACACAGCGGGCATGGAAGGCGATGCCTACCAGATTCCGCCGTACCCGATTACCTGGTGCAGCAATTACGGAAAAGGTCGTGTGTTTATTTCCCCCCTGGGACACCGTGAGGATGTGTGGGAAATGCCGATGTTCCAGGGCATGATTGTCAAGGCGCTGAACTGGACATTCGGCGATGTTCCCGGCGACGCAGCCCCGAACTACGCGGAGTTTCTGAAGTAGTCGTAGCGATGCCGCGTGTCAGATTCCTTCACCCCGGCCCTTCTCCCGGAAGGAGAGGGGGGTCATGCCGGACCGTTGTGATGGGTGATAAAATGAGTCGCCGTGGCAGGTCTGTGCCCCGCCCGCGGCGCAGGTATGCGCGAAATCCGTGATTGACAAGGCGAGAAACAGGGCTGTAAAATAACCGTGTAATGCAAAAACAAGGCGGAGGGAATGGAAAGAGGAACAAGAACCGTGCGCGTGAGCGATCTTCCTGAGATCAATAAGTTTAGCACACCGGAGAAAATCCTTCTTGCGGAGGATCTGTGGGATAGCATCGTCTCAGACGAATCGGTGGCGCCTGTCCCCCGGAGCCATGTGGAGGAGTTGGATAGAAGGTTCGAACGGTATGAGGCCGCTCCGGGGAACCTTCTGACTCTGGAAGAACTTCGGCAACGAATTGAAAAAGGGAAATGACTTATACGCTGTGCTTTGTTCCGGAAGTTGAAGAGGATATTCTATCCGGCAATACATGGTATGAAGCAAAATCGCAGGGGAATTTCTTCGGGTGTTCTATGCGTAGGTTGGAGAGATTATCCATAATCCTCTGATCTATCCCAGGATTTATGGCAGATTCCGGCGGTGTCTGTTCAGGAGATTCCCGTACACTGTTTATTTTGCGGTAGAGAATAATAGGATCATCGTGTTCGGGATTTTTCATTGCGCACGTGATCCTCGATTCATAGAATCGAAACCTGTGGATCGAAGGAAGACAGGGGATAACTCACAAGAGACCGTGCCTGAGTGAATCGCGACTATGTACAGATTTCCTGAATAGCTTGTTGTGTAGATCAGAAGGTGAGGGAACGGGTATTGTGCAGGACAATCTCCCGCAGCCCACGGCGGGTCATGATGTTTAGTCTTCCAGGAAAGGGAATGGTCGTACGGCTTGAACGGGGGTCACGATCATGAAAAAACAGCCATGAAACGGCGCGATGCAATAAGGATCATAAAAAAGTACTACAGGAAAGGCGGTCGAATCAGACATCGCATTCAAGAAAGATTTTTGAGAGAATCCAGGAAACAAAAATACAAGAAAGGATTTGAGATCCGAATAAAAATAGCAAATGATGCCGAATATCAGGAACTGACCCAGGCTCTTTCGATTTGCGATATTAAGCCGGGTCGTCCGTACGCCCACCACATGCACTGGGTTCTTCCAATCTACGGGAAGAAACAGGTGGAATGGTTCGAAGAGGAAATCCTGCAGATTCGGGAACCCGGTTAAGTGGATGCGGAAAAGCAACTCAAAAAGAGAGCGAAATTTATGCGAGATGCGAACCACGAGAAAAGAGTAAGATTTCTCCAAAATGAAAGGCGGAAAGAATCCCCATGCGGGCCGTCTCAAAAGACAAGTCACCATGCGTCTTGGAGTGGATATTATCCACTATTTCAAGGGCATATCTGAGGAGACCGGGATTCCCTATCAGCAACTGATCAATCTATATTTGCATGATTGCGTTGGACGCAACCGCAAATCGGCAATCAAGTGGGAATCGCGTTCCAGGACTTCTGTTTGAATTCTCCCAAATCTTCCTACAGGAATTGAATCGAAGCATGTCCTTATTCACAAATCCATTACTGCCATACCGTCAGGAGACCCTCTCTTGCGGGGCGACGTTCATCTCAAAAGAGGTCTCCTCTGTGCCCATTGTCGCCATTGATGTCTGGGTTTCCGTGGGGGCGGCGGAAGAACCTGAAGAATATCTCGGCCTGTCCCATTTCTACGAGCACATGTTTTTCAAAGGAACCAAAAATCTGGGAGTCGGCGAGATGGATCGTGCGATCAAGAGCCTCGGCGGATACAACAACGCCGCCACCGCTTGGGATTACACACATTATTATGTCGTTGTCCCCTCTACCGGCCGGCAGCAG
>JAKPRU010001149.1 GCA_029557025.1 Candidatus Omnitrophota bacterium
TTCCCGAAGACAAAAACTTTTTTTTCGATGTGGCCAATGCCTTCCACGTGCGGACAGCCGAGGCGACGATCCGCAACGAGCTCCTCTATGCCGAAGGGGACGTATACAACCAGGATCTCGTTGATGAGAGCGAGCGAAACCTGCGCAAGCTCAACATCTGCGTTGTCGAGCGGACACGTACAACTCCTGTCCCGGGTCAGCCCGGGCAGGTTGATGTCCATGTCGAGGTGCGGGATATCTGGAGCCTGTATTTCAATATCAAGCTCGAATCGTCGGGCGGAGTGACGCGCTACAATTTCAAATGGGGCGAGCGCAATTTTCTGGGCCGCAATCTTTCGCTCGAGCTCGAGCTTGACCGGGATACCTTTTTCAACCGCTGGAGACAGCATTTTGACGAGCCGAGACTCTTCGGGAGCCGCTGGAGGTTTTTTGAACGGATCGGGTTCTATTACGACCATGACGGGAACAGGGTCGGTGAGGGGATTGAGCTCTACCTGATCCGGCCCCTTTTTGCCCGCAGCGAAAAATGGGGCTGGCAGACCTCGTTCCAGTATGATGATGAATACATCATCAAAAACGAGGGGGACAGGATCAAGGAAGTTGAGGTTGCGCCTGGCGTGTTTCTCCCGCGCAAGTATTTCCACAAGAGCTATGTCCTTGAAAACGTCCTTGTCCGTTCATTCGGCTATACCAATAAGTTCAACATGGGGTTGTATGTTCGTAACGAACAAAACCGGTACAGGGGATATGATGGCCTTCCCCACGAGTATGATGATGAATTTCGCAGGCTGGTGATGAAGGACGATTATACCCGGCACAAGTTCGGGATTCTCCTGGACGCCAACAACCACCGCTTTATCCGTATCCGCAATCTCAACAACTACGGGAGGATCGAGGATCTGGCCCTCGGGACATCGATCCGCACCACCCTGTCCGCCTCCCGGACCCTCTGGGGCTCGGATGAAAACGGGTGGTATTCGACGATCACCCTCTCCAATACGGCGATGATTGGCCAGAATCATATCTCCATGGCTGTGGCCAGTTTCTCATCGGACTTTGTAGCCGGATCCGGTCAGCGGGACATGGTGACCACCCTGCGCTATGTCCATCATATCCGCAACCTGCCCCTGGGGACACTCTCCCTGCGGGCGGAAACGTCTATCGGAGAGCGGCTCGAAAACGATTCGTACCTCTCCCTGGGGGCGGACAAGGGGTTGCGGGGGTACGTCTCCAACCGCTTTGAGGGTGACAGGCGGATTGTGTTTAACGCCGAGTACCGGTTTGACCCGCTTCCCTTTATCGAAAATCCCTGGATCGCCTTTGCCGCGTTTTACGATCTCGGTGCCTGCTGGTTCAACCACGAGCGCAGCCTGGCGGATGTCCGCTTCTATCCCGCCCTCGGACTTGGCCTGCGCCTTGCGATTCCCAGCCTCAATCCGGCCATGATGCGGTTTGATTTTGGTTTCAATCTCGGCAATGGGCCAAGTACAATCGGCAGCAT
>JAKPRU010001150.1 GCA_029557025.1 Candidatus Omnitrophota bacterium
AGGACCTCAAGATGCCGATCAGGATTGAGCGGATCGCGGATTCCCACCTGCCAGCCCTCCTGCTCCGGGGGTGCGCCCAGCGCATAAAATGTGCTTCCGCCCGCATTGATGAATGCAGAGGTAATCCCGTTGCACCGAAGAATCCCAGTGATGGCATCGACAGCATAACCTTTCCCGATCCCTCCCAGATTGATTTCGATCCCCGGCAGATCAAACTGGATCGTTCGTCGTTCGGGATTCAGATGGACATGATGCATGCCCGTTCGCGATAAGGCGTCGGCGAGGGTGTCGGCATCAGGTACGGTCCCCGTTTTGCGGAAAAACTGCCAGGCTCGCACAAGCGGATGGATGGTAATATCGAATGCCCCGCCGGTTTCTTCATGGAGTTGTTTGCTGAACTGTAGAACACGGAACAGCCCCGGTTCTACAATCACTTCTTCTTGTGTTGCACGGGCGTTGATCCCGGAGATTTCGCTGGTGATATTGAATACACTCATCTGGTGTTCGAGCCGGTCGATTTCTTCCAGCGCCAGTTCGGCCGCCCAGTGCAGGCGCGCCTTGTTGTCGCCATATAAAAGCAGAGAAAACTCCGTCGCCATGGCGCGGTGATGCACTTCAAGGAAGGCAGGATTAGACGACATCGACTCCGTCCTATTGGGGGTGATACGGAATAGGAATCATTGAATCACAGGCTTGTTCAAGCGCCAATGGGCAGCCCCGTCCCAAGAAAGCTCGCCCACAAGCGTCCTTGCGAGCCTTCCTCCGGTCCCGCCGGAGGGAGGCTCCAATTCACCGCACTTGACCTGGAATGTTTCACCTGTTTGACTCGTTGACCTTCGATTGCCTGAGTCAAAGGCACGGAAAAAAGCAGGAGTGAACCATGAATCGAGCGGCAGGGCAAAGTGAGGGAGGTTCCGGTGTTCCGGGTGTTTCCCAGATTCAGATGTGGCTGGCGCTTGTCGCGGCATTGCTGGGATGGATGTTCGATGGAATGGAGATGAGCATTTATGGAGTGATAGCCCGGCCTGCCCTGATCGATCTCATGCCGGGCCGCACGGATGCCGAGGTGAAGTGGATTTTGAGCCTGACCTTTGCGCTGTTTTTGTGGGGCGCGGCAGTGGGCGGTGTGATTTTCGGGCGGCTGGGAGACAAGATCGGCCGTGTGCAGACCCTGATGCTGACCGTATTGGTATATGCCGGATTTACCGCCCTGTCGGCGTTTGCGCGTAATTGGCAGCAACTGGCCATCTGCCGATTCATGGGCGCATTGGGTATGGGGGGCGAATGGGGCGCAGGAGTAGCGTTGATTATGGAGACGTGGCCGGAAAAGAATCGCCCTCTGCTGGCGGGGCTTGTCGGCAGCGCCTCCAATGCGGGCTTCTGGATTGGGGCCACGCTGGCACGGATTATTCAGGGGATTGCAGATTATGAGTCGAGTTGGTTTCAATCCGTCATCCCCATCGAGAGTACGGCGCAGAGCTGGCGATGGGTGCTTCTGGCGGGGATTTCCCCGGCGATCATTGCGATTCTGGTCCGGCTTTTTGTAAAGGAACCGCCACGCTGGATTCAGTCCAGGGAGAAGAAAGAATCGTCCTCATTGCGCGAGTTGTTTTCGCGTCCGTTCTTACGGGAGACAGTTTGCGCCTCCCTGCTTTCGACCGTGGCATTGCTGGGAACCTGGGGTTCATTTCTCTGGTTGGCGTCTTATGTAAGCAGCATAACCGTCGAGCCGAGTGCGCCGGGCATCGTGGCGCAATGGCAGGGGTATGGACAGGTTGTGGGCGGCATACTGGGCGGTTTGGTGGGATATTGGATCAGCCGTCGGACCTCCTACGCCGGGCTGTGTGTACTGGCTTGGGCCTCTGTTGTCGCGCTATACGGATTGCACAATGAATTTGGGATGTCGATGTGCCTGTGGGGGATTTTTGCGGGCCTGTGGGTCACCGCGTTTTTCGGCTGGCTGCCGCTTTATATTCCCGAACTGTTCCCGACCCGGATTCGAGTTACCGGAGAGGGCTTCTGTTACAACGTCGGGCGGATCATTGCGGGATTCGGGGTCCTGGGAGCGGGCGCTCTGGCCGGGATGTTCGGCGAGGGAGCGCAGGGATTTCAGAAAGGAGGAATGGTGATGGCAACAATTTACCTGTTCGGTTTGATCGTGATCTATTTCTCCCCTGAGACGAAAGGGAAACCGCTTCCGGATTGAGGCCGGTCCGAGAGCGGGGGTGTCTTGCCTCCGAATTTCGGCATTTTTGTGCGAAGCCGGTGGCATTCAATTTCATTCTGGAATTTGGAATAATGTTCTAAATTATTTCAAAGTTCCGATTCGGATGTGTACTGGAACGAAAGGACCTGTTCCATGCATAAACGCCGTCTTCTGACGGGACTGGCTGCGATTCCGGTTTTCTTGGTCTGTCTCTTTCATCCACTCGGGACGGAGTTTACCCTCCTGACAACCGTCCTGTTTGCGACCCTGTCCGCAATTGAGCTATGGCGCATTCTGGTGGATGACGACGGCAAGGTTGTGTTTTGCGGATTGCTTCTGGTCATTTGGGGATTGTTACTGGCCGCCTATTTTCGTTCCATAGACGGAACGATTACCGTTTTGATTGTCGGGATATGGTTTGTGAGTTTCTTGTTGATCCTAGTGGGATGGCGAGATGGCCGTCGGATTCTGTCTTCGGCGTATTTTCTGGTTTTTTATCTTGCGGCTCCGCTGGCGGCCCTCGTGGCGATTCGTACCTCGGATGTCGGCGTTCAGCTCACCGGTTTTGTCATGTTGGTTTCCTGTGCCTGTGATACGGGCGGATATTACATTGGTTCCTTTTTCGGACGGAGAAGGTTGGCGCCGGCTCTCAGTCCGAACAAGACGGTTGAGGGCGGGATCGCCGGATTGTTGTTTTGCCTGCTGGGTGTGGCCGTTTGGGGGTTTCTCCAGGGATACTGGGTCGATCCCGGTCACTTATTCTGGATGCCGTTGGAACCGATGGCGTGGATGAAGGTCTTGGCTCTGGCGCTTATTGTGGGAGTATTGGCGCAGGTCGGCGATCTGCTGGAATCCATGCTGAAACGGGACGCGGGGGTGAAAGATTCCGGCAATAATTCGACGGGGCACGGGGGGTATCTGGATATGTTGGATTCTCTGTTGTGGGCCTCTCCTGCGATGTTTCTCTTTGCTGTGCTGACCGGCCACCTGTGAATCAGGGGTCAAGAATCGGGAGTCAGGGATTGGGGACTGTGGCAGGCTCCAACGGATGAGATTCAGAGGCTGCTTCACGAGGTTCTCGATTCCAATTCTCGCCCAATGATTGCTGTGCCAGCCTTGTGCAACACGGGACTAATCCGAGCAACAGCCAAAGGCTCACTCCGATCTTGTCCGAAGGCCCCAGGTTGTTGAAAAAAGCATGAACCAGCAGGGAAACCATGGCGCCCTTGGCCCCGGCCAGGGTGCAGGAGATAAGCGGATCGTGCTCTCCCGGATCCTGTACCGTGGCCTCGCGGAAGAACAGATACAGCATAATCAGAAACGCGCTGATTCCGATGACACCGGTTTCGGCCATGATCTCCAGATACAGATTGTGCGCCCCCATACGCAATTCCTTGGAGTAAGCCATCCGGTACACAACATACTTGGGATACACGTCCGGATAGGCCCCGTATCCGACACCATGGATCGGTTCATCTTTCCACATGCTGATCGCCGCCAGCCATCGGTCCAGGCGGTCGTAATTGGCCACATACCCGATATCGGTGATGGTTCGCACACGCTCGATCACGAGTTTTCCGATGTCGGTGGATAGAATTACCACTACAGCGAGAAGGTCCAAAATCAGGAAAACCAGAAGGAGGTTCACGCCGGCCGATTTCTTGCGGAAATGCAGCAGAAAATACAACAACATGAACGCCACACTGATCCAGGCGGCCCGCACAAAAGTCAGCCCTACTGCCACCGCCACCACCAACGCCGCCAGATTCACCAGGGTGGCATAAATCCCCCGCAGATACCCCAGCCCGAACGAGATCAGGAACGACAACGAGATCACCAGGTAGGCCGCATAGATGCAATGATTCTCAAAAAACGGCTGGGCGATCTCATCGTAGATCCGAATCCCACCGACCACCTGGGTTCCCAATCCGTACATCACCAAAAGAAGATGGACCACGCCGCAAGTCCAGAACAGAACAATCAGGCGCTTGCGATTCGTTACAAATAATTGGAGAAGAACATACCCGCCGAAAATGTATCCCGAATCCCGAATTAACGCTTTCACGGTACTGATCGGCTCGCGCGTAATCAGCAGGGAGGCATACATCACAAACACATACAGTCCCAGTCCCACATTGAGGGGGGATCGAATATATCGCAAGCGACCGGTCAACAGGATCACCAGCACTGTGGACACAAACAGAATGGGCAATAATCCTTCGGTCGGCAACGTGATGGCATGAGTTCCGCCTCGGAGGTCGATTTCCACGGAAAATGCGATGAGGGCATAAAACGCGAGGATCAGCCATTCCCGCAAGAATGTAAAGACGATCACCACGACCATGGCGCCCATCAAAGCAATCAGGATTTTCGGACGGGAGCCGAGGACGGCCATAGCCAGGGCGAACGGAATCAGCCACACCAGGAGACGCAGGTCAAGCGATTGCCGGAGGGATTGCACAACAGATTGAGCCTTGTTCATTTCCATCCCCGCCGTGATTCTCCCCCTTGTGAACCTACCCCACCCCGGCCCTCCCCGTAAACGGGGAGGGAGCAAGGACTTTCCCCTCATTTACCGAGATTCTTTCCCCCCGTTTGCCGAAATTCTTTCGCCCCGTTCACTCAAATCCTTTCCCCCCGTTTACGGGGGGATTGAGGGGGGGGGTAGCGGTCAGCAGGCCCCTCACACCGGCTCTCTCCCGCAGGAAGAGGGAGAATTGGGTGGCACAGGTTTCCAGCCTGTAGCTTCGACCGATTTGTGGACGCTACCGAGGCGGGATGTGTGTGTCAATGGAAGGGGTGAGCGCCGCTTGACGATTTCCACAGGACCACGCATCATTCCCCTGTAGTAAGTCGAGCCACTCCACTATAAAGGTGTCCTATGAACGCCACACCGCCTGCGTATGACCTGATCTCTTCGCTTCGAATTCTGTATCGACGGCGGAACCTGATTGTTGTCGGAACCTTTCTGATGACGGTGGTGGTGGCCATCGCCAGTCTGGTCTGGCCTCAAACCTGGCGAGCGGAGAGTTTTATCCTGGTAACAACGCCGGAGTTCAAGAATAAGTTGACTCTTCTTTCCCGGCCCCTGGATGTTGTGGCTTACCGAAGCCTGTTGGCCGATCAGGCGATGCTTTCCACCGTATTGGAATGCCTGCGTTGGATGAACACCAATCTTCAAACCGTCTTGAACGATACCGGCAAGAAGAAAATCCTCCTGGAAAACCTGGGGCTGAATGAAGGTGAGATCGACAATTATCGCCTTATTGAACGAACGAATTTGCCGAAACTGGCACGGGTGATGTTCGAGGGAGCGCCGGAATTGTATTCGGAGGGAGCGGAGAGTCCGGGGTTACAGGACTCCTCCGATGTCCGGGTACGGTATTTGCGGCTTATCAGCCAAATGAACGCGGATGAAATCGAAGCGGTTGTGACCATGGACGCACAGTTCCTGGCCGATCTGACCATATTCGATTTGAGAAAGATGCTTTCCGCAACAGTGACCAAGGTGAAGGAGACCAATCTGGAAACGGAATACTCACCGATTATTGATGTAAAAGGCGAGTTGGATACGGCTGCCGGGGCGAAGATGATCACGAACCTGTGGGTCCGCTGTTTCCTGGATCGAGTGGAGCAGATTGTCCGGCAGGAGATTTTGAACCGGACAGGCCGGGTGGCGGAACGCGCGAGGGAGATCGACGAACAGCTGCAGAAAGCGTACCAAGCGCTTCATGCCTTGCGGGCCTCTTCCGCTGTCGATGACCTGAAAGCGGAACTGGTCTCCAAACGGCTCCTGCTGTACGGGGTGGCGGAAACCCGCTCGGACCGCTCTGAGAAACAGAATGAGTTCAATCTGGAGGAGGAAAGTCTTCCGTTTCTGAGGGAATCTCTGCGTCATGAGTCGCTGATTTCATTTGAGATGCAACCCAACTACCCGGATGCGCTTCTCCCGCGACTTGCAGCAATGGAGAGGGTGCTCCAAGAGAAGAAAGCGCTTTTGAAACAGTTGGAGAGCGGAGAGGCTTCTTTAGAGCAAACTTCCAGTCGCAAGGCCGACCTGGCGGCGGAAATTGCCGAGATGGAAGTATCGACAAAGGAATTTCGCAACCAGACCACGACTTTAACCGGCGAAATCAACGAACTTCGGGGACGAGTGGAGACCGGAGAATCGGAACTCGAGGCGTTGCGCCGTGAAATCAGGATGCTGGAGAACCAGGCATCGACTCACCAGCGGCTGGTTCAGGAAGCGGATATGCTGATCGGCGGTATGAAAGAGGGCCAACGCTTCTCCGATGTTCAGGCAGGAACCGCCGTGAAACCCGATAAGCGGGTGTCTCCGAAGCGGACATACATGACCCTTGGTGGAATGGTTGCAAGTTTTGTTCTCCTGTGCGGATTAGCTTTCTTCCTGCAAATCTGGCCGAAAATTACCGCCGAGAATAGAATTGGGGATATTTGAGTTGTCCAGGCCGCGATGTAAAAAGACCTCTTCTTTCCGGATGCTTTCGACGATTTTTCCGGTATAATATGCTTGCGGGGAGGAGAAGACGGTCGCGAAAGGGAGTGTTCCCTTTCGAGGAAAGTCCGGACTCCACAGAGCAGGACGCTGGGTAACACCCAGGCGGGGTAACCCGACGGAAAGTGCCACAGAAAACAAACCGCCTCCTTTCCGACGAGCGCTCGACGGAAAGCGGAGGTAAGGGTGAAACGGTGGGGTAAGAGCCTACCGCGGTTCCCGGTGACGGGACCGGCACGGAAAACCCCGTCCGGAGCAAGACCAAGTAAAGGGGATATGGGGTTGCTCGCTCCATGCTTCCGAAAGGAAGCGTCCCCGGGGTAGGTCGCTGGAGGCAATCGGGAACGATTGCCCGAGAGAAATGACCGTCCTCCCGAATTCAGGGAGACAGAATCCGGCTTATCCCTCCTTCCCGCTTTTCCGCATCCCCCTCTCTGATATTCGGTTCCTCTCCTTCCGAAGCCATATCCAGGTCGATGATGTTTGTGTTTGTTGTATAGTCCTTTATTTGATACCGTCGTACTTTCTGGATTTTCCTGACAATTTCCGCGGAACGTTGGGCGGCTTCATGGACCTGCTGGAGGACTCTGCGATTTTCCCCGTCGGCTTTTCGGAGCAGCATCTGGGTATACCCGATCAACACGGTCAGGGGCTGCGCCAGTTCGTGACATACGGCTGCCGCCATTTCGTACACTCCCCGTGATCGTTCTGCATCAACCAACTTGCGCTGGAGCTCGGAGATTCGCAATTGCGCCCGGATTCGCGCCAACAGCTCCTCGAAATTGAATGGTTTGGTAACATAGTCATCGGCCCCTTTAGTAAACGCATCGACCTTGTCTGTTACCTCGGTTCGAGCCGACATCATAATTACCGGCAGAAATCTTTTTTCCCGGATTTCCCGAATGCGTTCCAGAACCTCCAAACCGCTCATCCCCGGCATCATCAAGTCCAACAAAATCAAGTTGGGCGGCGCTTCTTTCACCATGTCAATCGCTTCGGATCCGCTTTGGGCGCCGACCGTTTCATATCCTTCCTTCGACAGCCGTCTCAGCACGAGAGACTGACTGACAACATCGTCATCCACAACGAGAATACGAATCGGTCGGTTTTCGTTGTTCACTTCACATGCCACCGTGCTGCCTGAAGGGTGTTGGAAAGAAGCATTGTGATGGTCATCGGGCCCACGCCGCCCGGAGAGGGACTGATTGCCGAGGCGATTTCTTTCGCCTCTTCAAAGGCGACGTCTCCGACCTGGACATTTTTGCCGTTTCGTTTGATGAAATTCGTCCCGACATCAATCACCGTGGCCCCCGGTTTGATCGAATCCGCCCGGACAAATTCCGGTTTACCGATGGCCACAATCAACACGTCTGCATTACGGCACTCGCCCGGAAGATTGACGGTTCGGGAATGGCAAACCGTGACTGTGGCGTGTTCCCGTAACAGCAATTGGATCATCGGCTTACCAACGATATTGCTGCGCCCGACAACAACGGCGCGCTTCCCCAACAGCGGTATTTCATAGCGCCGCAACATTTCGATAATGCCCATCGGCGTACAGGAAACCAGGCATTCCTGCCCGATGCACAGGTTACCGACATTCAGCGGATGAAATCCGTCCACGTCCTTCCGTGAGTCGATTGTGCGGAATATCGTGGCCTCGTCGATGTGTTTCGGCATTGGATGCTGAACGAGAATCCCATCGATGAGGTTATCTCGGTTGAACGACTCGACCAGGTCGATCAGGTCTTTCTGGGAGGTTGACTCTGGGAGATGCTCCTGGCGTGAGAAGAACCCGACTTCGTTGCACGCCCGAGCCTTATTGCGCACGTATATCTTGGATGCGGGATCATCTCCGACCAGGATCACAGCGAGACCGGGCGGTCGTCCATGTTCACGCAGGAAGATTTCGGTATCCCGCCGAATTTCTTCACGGATCTGTCTCGCCAGGGCCTTGCCGTCTATGATCGTCGCGGGCATTATCTCCTCCGAGTCCGGAATGGGGCATCGGATACCATCTCCGGGAATGTCTTATATTATCGAAGAACGCGCGATCCTTCCATGAATGCCTTACCTGTGGATGGGGACCGTTTGCCGGATCCCGACGAGGTCCTATCCATATTCCGGCAGAGAGAAATCCGGAGAGAATCCGGAATCATCGATTGCCGTTCGGTTGAAAGATCGCGACAATGGACGTAAACTGATAAAGAAAAACTGGCCCGGAATGGGTTTGTTTGTCGTGTGTCCGGTTCTGGATCAAACAGGTCAGGGGAGTACGGATAAGATGTCGGCAGTTTGGAAGAATCTCAGGAGAAACCAGTGAGCGAAACGATTCGTGACGCCTGTGGCGTTTTCGGGATTGCAGGTCATCCCGAATCCGCCAACATGACCTATTTGGGGCTGTATGCCCTTCAGCACCGGGGGCAGGAAAGCGCCGGGATTGTGACGACGGACGGTACGATGGTGTATGACCATCGGGGCATGGGGCTTGTGGCGGATGTTTTCTCGGAATCCGTCCTTCGAAACCTGATCGGTTCTCGTGCTATCGGGCATGTTCGCTATTCGACCACCGGGACCAGCGATATGCGGAATGTCCAGCCGGTTCT
>JAKPRU010001172.1 GCA_029557025.1 Candidatus Omnitrophota bacterium
CCAGGCGTCCCCGCCTGGCACAGTAGGCCAGGCGTCCCCGCCTGTCAGCAGGCGTCTCTGCCTGTCGAAGGAGAGGGTCTGGGATGAGGACCTTCCTTCATCCTTCGTCCTTCATCCTTTTCTTCCCCCCGTCCGAATACCGTAGATGGCGAAGTCCGGACAGTACACCCCACACAAATCGCAACCCGTACACGCCTCCGCATTGACAATTTCGGGATGATGGTATCCCTTCGAATTGAACGACCGGGACATCCTCAGCACATTCGAGGGACAGAACTCGACGCAAAAACCGCAACCTTTGCACCGTTCGGTAGTGATGACCGGGCAGCCTTTCGGGCCTTTCCGTTCTTTCACTTCCTCGGATGGTTTGATCGCGCTGTTCACTTCAGCCGGCATGGAAACCTCCATCTACTGACAATACCGATTCGGTCGTCATCTTTTACTCATCATTCTTTACAAACCACGGTTTCCTCTCCCGCAAACATTTCCCCAGGCGCACATCTCAATAATCCCCGGCGCTCACACGGTAAGAATCCATCACCATATCCGTAATCTGTTCCCACAGGGAGGAGAGATAGGCGGACAGGATCACCAGGTTCCGCTTTTCATGTTCACGGTCGATCACATGATTCTTCAAAAGCGCCTCGCGTTCGAACCCCATTTTCTCAAAAATGTGGAGCGCGGCGGTCTGGTCCTCGACTACCTCTGCCACCACTTTCTCGACCCGTAGAAACACAGCAATGGAGAAAATCTCCCGGGCCATTTGCATTCCCAATCCTATGCGACGATAGTCCGGATGGGTCACCAGGCGGATCTGCGCGACATGGGGTGACCAGCTCTCCGGCTGGCGGTGAAGAGTGGCGGCTGCAACAATCTCCCCGCCCGGATTCTCCGCCACAATCGGAACAACACGCTCGTGATTGATGTTATGCGTCCATTCACGGATAATGCCCGGATCGGCAACATCGTGTCGAAGGTATCGGCGGTCTTCCGGTGAAAGGGAGGCGTAGAAGTCCCCCAATGCCCGCTCGTCCTCTGGTGTGAGCGGGCGAATCACAATGGATCGCCCGTCCTTCAGGGTGACTTCTTTCGGATAATCACGGAGCATGATAACCTCGCCGAAAATAAAATCCGGGACAGGAAATCCCATAATAAAGGATAACCTGCAATTCGATTGTCCTGACGCTGTATCACTGCGTTAAGTTGATATAGACCACACCAATGACCGACCACAACTCTTGCCCACTGTATTAAAATGCTATCTGCTTCCATTTGCACTGTACACGGTTCCCGAAGATGCACCCTGCCCAGTCCGGAATAACGGAGCCTGCTCCACGATGACTCGACTTCCTCCCGCGACCATCGAACGCAATATCCGCCTCCTGTCGCGTGAGTGGCCTGAAATCGCGCAACGCCTTCAAACAGAATCCCCCACCCAAACCGTCCAGCTGATTCCCACAAAGGAGGGATTTCTGGCCTGTCGCCTCTCGGACCCGAAACGGCAAGTATGGGTTCATTCCGATCATGCGCCCCGGCAGGAGGCCTTGCGCCCCCTTCGCAATTTCCAGCCGAGAGAGGGCGAATTGGTCATTGTCTGGCAGTCCGGATTGGGCTACCTCGCCTCCGAATTATGCAAGTTACGCGCGAACGGACCGAGTTGGTTTCGCTTGATCGTTGTCGAGAACCGCACAGCCGTGTTCCGCGCATCCCTCCAAGTGACAGATTACGATGGCCTGTTCAACTCTCGATCCACCTATTTCCTTGTGGGAAACGATGCGGAAAACCGCCTGATCTCCCTTTTGAAACGCTTTCCGTGGCTGCTGAGAACTGGGGTTATTATTCTTCCCGGCTCCAATCTGCCCACTCCATCCACTCCCTCCCCCCTGTCCCCCTCCTCCTCCCCGTCCACTCCACCCACCCTGCCCTCTCTCGACCGCATCCGCACCCTCGTGCAGCA
>JAKPRU010001202.1 GCA_029557025.1 Candidatus Omnitrophota bacterium
TCTCTCTTCGCGTCTTCAATCAGGCCTTCGTTAAAGGATATCCAGACGGCTTTGTTGTGGCCTTGCATCATGTTGTCGAGGATGATGCCGGAAATTTCCCGCCCCTTCCCCACACCGGTCCCGTCGCCAATGAAAAAGCCCTTCCGTCTTCCGTTCGGCAAGAAACCCGAATGCGCCTGCCCCGCGTAGACAACGGCCTCCAGTTGGGCCAACGAGAGCAAACCGTCACGCATCACATTCTCGGGCAATGTCGGTGCATAGGTCGGCGCCGGAGGTTCCACGGCCGACATCGCCGCGGCCTGTACCAGTTTTCCCGGATGCTGTCGCGCACCCGGAATGCTGAGACGCTGAGGGGCGTAATGCGCAAATACGGAATCGGAAAACTCCCTTGGTGCCCCGCTCGTGGTCTCTATTGTGACGGTACGGACGTTTTTGCTTTTATCGACGCCACTATCTCCTCCAGGATCTGTGCCGCCGCTTCCTCCAGCTTCTCCGACAGTTCTATTTCGAACTCCACTCCCGGCTCCGATTCCGTCATTAACGACATCGCCCATTCCGGATTTGCCGAGAGCTTTGCCATCAGCAGGAGAGGCTCCTCTATCTCCCCCGTCTCCAGGAGATTGCGCTCCAGTGCTTCTCGGATCAGGACCAGACTCGCCAGCTCCGTCGATGGGTTGAACGGTATCCGATACCGTTTGAGGATCTCCGCTGACTGCCGATTTAACGGCGCTTCGTTCAATTTGCGGACGCTCATTTCTGATGCCCTCCAATAGGGCGGGTAAATCGGCAACCGATTCGACCCTGCCCGTCAATGCCGGTTGTGTGGTGCTCCCGGTTTTATCGATAACCAAAATCTGATTATCGAAAGTTGTGCCATATCTCGCATACTCCTTGCCGGATATGCCGATGTTGGCACGGACATGATACTTCCCCTCTATCTCTTTCCACCATTTCTTGAATGCCGGTCGATCCGCCGCCATTCCCCTGCCGACAACAGCAACCAACCGGCCATTATCCTGGAGCCGTCTCAAGGCCTGCTCGATGTGACGGGCACCAATCGCCGTGTCACGCTGACCATGCACGCGTCCCGCCGATGCCGAAAACGGCGGATTCATCACAATAACAGTAGGAGCTACGTCGAGAGGCAATACGTTATCCAACTGCTCCGCGTTTTCCCTGAAGAGCCTGGCTTCCGGAAACAGGCTGGACAGCAACTCTTGCCGCCGTTGAGAAATCTCGTTGAGAACAACCTCCGCCCCGGTGATTTTCGCCCAGATTGCCAAATCACCGCTACCGGCGGACGGCTCCATCATCACATCCGTGGGTTGGATGTTTGCCACCCAACTCGCCACAAGCGATAAGGCGGGAGGAGTGCTGAATTGTTGGAACTCCTCCATCTCTTCATCACGCCTGGATTGCCTCGGCAGCTTCAGAACGCGCTGAGTTAATTCCCGGGCCTTATCCCTCGCCCAATTCGCATCCTGATTGTTCCAATCAGCTCGCTCCGTTTTGCTCAGATGGATGTTAAAGGCCACCTCCATCGCATCGTATGCGTCTTTTGAGGAGTAGAGGCCTTCCGCCTGAGTGCCACCGAATACACGGTTTGCCTCGGCGGTTAAGAACCTGCTTGTGATTTCTCCATCCTTGTCGAGCTGTTTGGCCAAACGTTGCGCGAGGATATAGCGGGGTGGATCGGGCGGTA
>JAKPRU010001223.1 GCA_029557025.1 Candidatus Omnitrophota bacterium
GAGGATGTGATTGAGCGCAAACGGCAGAGCGACCCCGACCAGGAACAGGGACAACCCCAGTCCCTCTCGGTCCAAACTCCAATGGAACCGGCCGGTGGTTGCCCAGTTGATTGCGGCCAGGGCCAGCGGTCCGGAAAACCCCAGCAGAAGAAGCACCAGACCCCACATGAGGGAACTCCCGGCCTGCGTGCGGAACACCCTTGGTGCTCTATTACGCATTCCGGATCCAACTCTTTTGGAGTGCGCCACCACAGCGCTTTGGATGTCGTTCGACGCGCGTCGATCCAAACCCGAGCACCTGAGCCAAAGCCCTGACCATCTCCACGCTCTCGTCGAGACAGCATCTTCCGGGTCGAGGACGTTATCGAAATCGGGATCGGTCTCCCTCATAAAAACTGAATGTTGTGCTTAGAGTCGACTTCAAAGAACCGGAAGGTTCGGCACGGATCAACTCTGGGTAACACTCGGGGGCGGAATCGGTATCGGAATCGAATCCGCTATGGGAAACAACCGATCCCGATTCCGATAGCGATCCCGACCCCGATATGGGTTGTTGCCTGCCAACTCATCGAATTGAACCGTGCCCGCTCCCGCAAAAGTCCACCCGGGTGGACTCGCTAATTCTATTTGTTGATAGATAACAAATAACCAATACTATGGTTACGAATAATTTGGGAGTTGTAACTTAAATACTGATGAATGCGATGACACCCGAATCTTTCATAAAATGCTTATTTATAATTATTTATGAAATACGACCATATCCCGTTTCAAGCCATATGCAATCGTTTGCTAACACTCGATTGTTTTAGGGTCTTGATGGTGTATAAATTTTGGTAGAGAGACCGTCAGTAGAGAGAAAATGGACGCCTTCAGAGCTCTGGGATTGAGCCCTCTGAATTTCTCAAAAAGGTTGTAAATATTACGGAGGTGGAAGGTGAGCAGAACCAACCTTGCCGCAGTCGCTCGCCGCGCCGGCGTAGCCGTCTCAACCGTCTCCCGCGTACTCAATCACTCGCCCAACACCTTCCCCATCTCGCCCGCCACCCAGGAACGCGTTCGCGCCGCCGCCTCCGCCCTCGGCTACGTCCCCAGCGCGGCCGGGCGCCTGCTGCGGCAAGGCAAGTCGCGCACGATCGGCGTGCTCAGCGCTGCGCCCGACACCTACCTGAGTGTCGGCCAGAGTGG
>JAKPRU010001238.1 GCA_029557025.1 Candidatus Omnitrophota bacterium
TGGACCCAGACCGCCAACACCGACCCGGACAATATTCCGCTGAGCAGTTTCACTGAGTTCACCACATCCATCACTGGAACAGGCCGTGGCGATGGTTGCCACATCTCCGCTTCCATCAACAGCAAATATGTGTACTATGCCAACAAGGGACTGGACGTGGACGCCACGAGCAATTTCGTTTACCTGGTGAAGATCGACGGCACGACCGGAAAAACGGTCAAGGAAGTCATCGTGAACGAGGTGATGAATCTCGCTTCTGGTTACTCAAGCGGCACGTATGAGAACTGGGCGATCCCGCAGCGTGTGAGCTGCTATGTGGACGGTCGGGATAATGTGACTGTGGTCTACTCCGATACATCGAACGACAATGTCAACAAAGTCATCGGACGTGTGTACAACAGTGACCTCACCCCAGTGACCGAAACCTTCATGTGCTTCCAGGCCAGCGATATCGATAGCACCACCCTGTTTGCTGAAAACGATATCTATCACCCGCAGGTTGCCATGACGGATGAAAGAATCCTGGTTACGGCACGGACCAGCAATTTCCTCATGCCGGATGGCGAGACGGCTTTGCCGATGAACCAGCCTATCTTCACCGTATTGAAGAACCCCTTGGCTCCGGTTGCTGTTCAAGATTGGAGTCTGTACTGATCGGTCGGGATACCGACAGAATCGGTTTTCAATTCAGGCCTGCTTGCTTCGGCAAGCAGGCCTTTTTAACAGTAGGACAGGCCTCCGTGCCTGTCATCCCAATTCCAGTAGGACAGGCCTCCGTGCCTGTCATCCCGTGCCTGTCATCCCGTCAGCTGCCAGGCAGAGACGCCTGGCCTACTGAAATATGCCAGGCAGAGACGCCTGGCCTACTGAAATAGTAGGACAGGCCTCCGTGCCTGTTCATCCCGTGCCTGTCATCCCATGCCTGCCTTCTCCCATTGAGGAAATCCCATCCATTCATACTCCAGCAAATCCGGCCAGCGTTTGAATGGATTCTTGGAGATATACTGGGCTTTCTCGTCGTATTCTGTTTCGTCTCGGATAATGCGATCAAAAGACTCAGCCTGCCAAACCACCCCTTGCCTTTTACGCTGTCGCTGGATCTCGTGTGCTGTGAATGATTTCCAGGAATGCAGAATACCTGACAGATTCTGTCCGGATGCCGGTTCGACAATTACATGCACATGATCATCCATGACAGCGTAAGCATGTAACGAGTATCGAATGCCCTCAAAGTGACGTAAGGCGTCTACCACAAGACGGCGTTCCACCGGTTCCAGAGTCATTTGCCTTTGATGCAACCGCCATGTCAGAAAATAGATTGAATCCCCCATCCGCCAGTGAGGCAATTTCCGCCGGTAGATCGAGAAGGCTTCTGGTGAACGACAGATCTGTACCTGCTTGGCAGATGAAGAATGGTCCTGCATTGGTTGCCTTTCCCTGTCAGAGAGACGCCTGGCCTACTGAAATATGCCAGGCAGAGACGCCTGGCCTACTGGGATCACGTTTCCATGGGTTTCAAATATAATTCCTGAACCAGCACGCGAACAACACACGCAGCAGGAACGGCAATTAGCATCCCTAACATTCCACCAAGACTGCCTCCCAGCATCAGCGCAAACAAAATCACCATGGGGTGCAAATGCACGGCCTCACTCATCACCCTCGGACTGATTACAAACCCGTCCAGCATCTGCACCGTCGCATACACAATGCCCACCCAGAAAAGCTGCCAGGCTACCGCCCCAAGTCCGAACGCATATTGCTCCACAACCGTGCTGCCCACCGCCGGAATCAGGCCCATGATCGGCCCCAGGTACGGAATGATATTGCAGGCTCCCGCAAACAGGCCGATCAGAATCCCCGAATCCACACCCGCAATGCTATACAGAATCGCAGAGAGAATGCCCACACAAATCGCTATCGTGATCTGGCCGCGCAGGAATCCCGCTAGCTGCCGGTCAATGGCTCCCCAGATACGCAGGAAATCTTCCCGCGCGCCCGGCGGGATGAATTTCGGAATCGCTGCCCCCAACTTTTCAAAGTCGAGCAGGAAATAAAACAGGATCACAACAACCAGAATCAGGTTGGTGGTAAAAGCCACTGCGCCACCCATCCAGCCGATCAGCTTTCCGACAACATACCGGATCGTGGCGGTCATACCGCTCAGGAAACCGCCGACCCCATCGGTCACCCGTCTGCCCACCCCGGTCGCCGAAACCTCGCGGACAACCTCTTGGACAGTCGGCGTCTCCCCGGAGGCCGCCGCCTGCGGAGCCAGCATCGGCGCAAGTGTCTCCTCCCAGAATTGGCGGAGTTTCTCAGGATCGCGAAGAATACGGTCCAACTCCTCGCGGGCCGAACGAATCCGGGAAACAAAGGTCTCGGGCAGGGGCGGCAGATGATCCAGGACCGCGCCACATAAGGATTTCACATTCTCCCAATACGCGGGCAGATTGTTGTATAACCCGACCAATTCCCCCACCATGCCCACAATCAAAATGGCCACAATGGGAATGACCACAACCAGGACAAGAACATAAAGAAGAATCACCGCGGGCAAACGCCTGCCTCGGCAGCATCGCCGCTGCAGGAAAACCGTCACCGGATGGAGCATGTACGCCAATACGAGAGCAATCAGAAACGGGGATGAGGCCACCCAGATCGCATGGCCCCACAGCGCAAGGACAACAAGAACAACCAGGATGGAAACGGACAGGCGGATCAACGGCCCAAAGCGGCCGGAGAAATACGGTTCTGTCATACCGGCTGTCTCCCCCGCATTTCGGTCTGCCCGCTTTTGACGGTATGGAAATCGGCAATGCGCCAGGTTCCCTCCTCAAAAATCAACTCGTACTCCCGCTGGAGAGTCAGGTCCTTGTCCGGCATTTTGTGCAGTTCGACACAAAACACCGCCGTCTTGTTCCCCTGAACCGGTGCGCTGCTGACATCAACCATTTTTTTCATGACCGGCCCCACCACCAGCCGGTCGGAGTATTTTTTCATGCGATTCAGCACGTATTCCTGAATGTTGTCGGTTTTTCGTTTGGCAGACGGAAAACAGTGCGCCAGGCACAGATACTCGGTTTCGAAATCCTGCTTATTCCAGGCATCCACAAAGACACGGACCAATTCTTCGGGGCGGAGATTCATAAGGGCATTTCTCTTGACCTGCAGCTTGGCCTCCGCGACAGAGGGAGTTCGACTTGTCGATGCTGGGCGGTTTGCGCGCTGCTCCATGGCACGAAGCTGGTTCACCTTGCGCAGCAGGCTTTCAACAAGGTTGTCGTAGGTTTCCCGCTCCCGCGATGTCAAATGGTCCGCCGAGTAATACAGCATCTTGCCCAGAAGGGAGATTTGTTCCTCTTCAAGAAGGACGCCTGTCATCATTTCTGCACTCCTTTCCCCCACGCAGAAAGGGGGCTGACTGAGTATCGCGATGGACTCACTTCGACCCGCTAAAGAGGCAAAGTGAGATGAATATCGTCCTCTGTGCCGGTCTGTTTGTCCTTGCCCGGACTGGTCAGGATGGCTGTCTTGCCTTCGTACCGCAGCTGGTATGGCTGCCCGAACGGGTCATGAGTTATATCCGTCCCAACCAGATTCTCTTGCTGCAATTCCGACAGGCTTTGCGGATACCGGCCCTTGTCGATATAAAACTGGTTCATGGCCGTTCGGAGAGCAGGAAGATTGAACTCCGGCGCCCTCGCCTTGATATCCAAATACTTCTGTATATCCCCTCGTCCGATCATCAAGTCCGTGGCGTCCATTTTGTGATCGGGCGATTTCTCTTCCGCAATTCGCTTGTCCCGCAAAGTCTGGTATGCATACGACGCCAACCAGAGCAGCACAATCAACAGGATCAATTTAATTACTCTGTTCATCAAACCGTCCGTTTGCCGATTCCGGTCTCGGATTCGACCTTCTGTTCTATATTGTCCGGCATAGAAGCTACTTCGTCAAGCATTTTGGAACTCCATCTGACGAATTTGTCGGAAGAATGAAGAGAACCGATGGTCGGCGGGGCCGGAGTGCTGCTCCTAAGAAAGCTCGCTCGTCGACAGGCACGGAGGCCTGTCCCATCAGTAGGCCAGGCGTCTCTGTCTGGCAAAGAAGGGCTGAAATCACTTATGGGGTGTAGCGGCATAATAGAATAGATGACGTCTCTGCCTGGCAAAGAAGGGCTGAAATCACTCGACAAACCGGTCATCCGGTCGAGTAAGGCTGATTCGACCGGCATTTTCGAGCTCTCGGAGGACTTTCATGATCTCCTGTTGCGCCTCGCCGACTTTGGATCGTGGCTGCGGGCCGAGACGTTCGATCTCATCGGTCAGCAGTTCTCCCGCGCGCTGGGACATGTTGCGCAGGATTTTCTGCATCAGATCGGCGGGTGCTCCTCTCAGCGCCATGGCGAGCAGACTGCGGTCGATGTGGCGCATCGCCGCCTGGATGGTGCGATCGTCCATCACAGCCAGGTCATCAAACGTAACCAGTTTCTCCCGAATCTTCCCGGCCACTTTCGGCGCTCGTCCCTGGAGGGTTTCGAGAACTTTCTGTTCGGTTTTGCGATCCACGTGGCCCAGAATACCCGCCAGCTTTTCCACACCACCCGGTCCTTTTTTCTTCGTGTCCATGTTGTTTTTCCTCCGAGAAATTGTCAGCTCGGTAGGCCAGCCCGGTAGAACAGGTATCCCCGCCTGTCGAATGGAACGATTACACCTGTCAATCTGCCATGACAAGCACACGGGCTTGTCTCAGGGAATGTTGGCACAGAGGGCGTTACACCTCCAGCTTCCATGGTTCACGGTACTCCTTGGACAGCAGGCGATTGGCCTCTTCCACATTGGTGACCCGCTCCTTCTCGCGATCCCAGACGACCCGCTGACGGGTATGGTATGAAAGATTGCCGATTTGCGGCGCGGAGGTTGCCCGATGACCTCGTTCAATGTCGCAAACCGGTTGAACGCCGGTTCTAATGCAATCGAGGAAATGACGCAGGTGGGGTTCCTCGACCGTTTTTCCGGTCACTTTCTGCGCCTCCATGCGGTATTCGGTCTTGCTGCCTTTTTTGCGTTCCGGAAGAATCTCAAATCCGTCCATGTTGACGATCAGGGTTCCATTGATTCCGTTGAACTCAATCCCATGTTCCCTCCCGTTGGGGGAATGACCGTTACAGAGACGATACGAGTATTTCACAAGGATTCCGCCCGGATATTCCCATACCGCCTCGATGGTGTCCGGGGTTTCCCTGTTGTCGGTGACACCATATTTGCCGCCATAGACATTCGCAGACAGGGGGGCATCGCAGTCCAATGCCGCATGAATGATACCGAAATAATGGACCCCCCAATCGGTCAGTTGTCCGCCGGAATAGTCCCAGAAATAGCGGAAGTTATAGATGCAACGGTTGGGGTTGTAAGGCACTTTGGGGGCCGGTCCGAGCCACATATCCCAATCGAGTTCTTTCGGCGGATCGGTATCCGGCGGGTTGCCGATTCCTTCCGGGGCGATATTGTCGAAATTCCAGCAATGGACCTCGGTGATTTTCCCGATACCGCCCCGACGGATGATCTCAATCGCTTGTTTGAAATGAGGCGCAGACAGAAACTCCGCGCCGACCAGCACAACCCGATCGTATTTCTTTGCCGCCTCCACCATCATCCGGCCCTCCTGGATGGTCAGTGAAATCGGCTTCTCGACATGGACATGTTTTCCGGCCTGGCAGGAGTGAATCATAGTCAATGCGTGCCAGTGGTCCGGGGTTCCGATGGAAACGGCATCCAGATCTTTCTGTTCCAGCAACTTGCGATAATCGAGATAGGACTTGGCTTTCCCTCCGGTGGCATCGAGCGCGCGATCCAGGTGGGGCCGATAGACATCGCAGACCGCGCCGATCTCGGCATCGTCGAATTCCCGAAAAACACGCATATCCAGAAGTCCCCGGCCTCCGACTCCGATACAACCGATTACAATCTTGTTGTTGGCTCCCCGGACATTGATGGCGGGACCTGCGGCGAGCATGGCCGACAGACTCATTGCGCAACCGGTCCCATTCTTGATAAACGATCGGCGTGTTATTTTGCGGGTCATGGCTGGTCTCCTGATTGAAACGGAATGATAATCGTTACAGAGATGCGCTGTAGCGCATCACCGGGCAGGGAATCAATCACAAAACTCTCAGAAAAGGAAGATTCTCCCATGGATCGCAGGACTTTTCTTGGAACCGTCGCAGCCGCAGGATTCGGAGCGGCATTCGAGGCGCATTCCGCCGGGGAACCCGGGCAGTTTGCTGGAGTTGCCGCGGGAACATTCGTCTGGACTCAGGTACTGGGCAAACAGGGCAAAGACCCCAAGGAAAATCTGGACCTGATATTCGAGGAAATTCATTCTGCCGGATACGAAGGTGTGGAGACATTTGCGGATTATGTGGCGAAGCCGGTCCAGGCCGCCCGTATGACAGGACTCCTGGACGAACATCAACTCAAATTGACCGGCCTGTATCGGGGTGGCGTTTTTCACGAAGAGGAGAAGGCGAAGAAGACAGTAGATGAAATCGGACAACTGGCCGAGATCGCACTCGCGTTGGATTGCCTTCATATCATTGTCAACCCGGACCCGCTTCCGGATCGGGAGAAAACAGACCAGGAATTGGACATTCAGGCACAGAATCTCAACAAGGCCGGTGAGCTCGCCAAGAACGCAGGAGTAGGCCTTGACGTGCACTTTCATGCCCCGGAGTTGCGAAACGATGCGCGGGAGCTGCGTTGGGACATGGACAAGACGGACCCGGCGCTGGTTTTTCTCTGCGATGATGTCCACTGGATGTACCGGGGCGGGGTCGATCCTTATGCCCTGCTGGAGAAGTATGGTCCACGAGTACGCGGAACACATCTGAGGAACTCGGTAGGCGGTGTCTGGTCCGAAGAACTCGGCCCGGGGGATATCGATTATGCACGAATTGCGGAGCGGCTGAAAAAAGTCGGCTACACCGAGTGGCTGACAGTTGAGCTGGCGATAGAGGACAAGACCCCCCAGACTCGCCCGCTGGTGGAAAGCATGAAGATGAGCCGGGAATTCATTCGGCAGACCTTTGGAGCATGAAATCCCGATGGAGCAGCCGGTGCGTACGCTCGCCGTGGATATCGGAAACACCCG
>JAKPRU010000001.1 GCA_029557025.1 Candidatus Omnitrophota bacterium
AGCCCCGGTTGGGCCGGTGATGGCAAATATTCCGTATGAAGTATATGCTGGGTGTGTCAGGTCGATTTCCCATTCACCGACAAGTGAGTTTAAATTCTTGAATCGTACCTTCAGTATCCTCATCTACAACCTCACTATTCCGCCTGCGTGTCGTCTTCGTAGAGAGATGAGAGTGTCTCCTGGTAGGCGCGTAGCAATTCCGGCCGTTGTTCTTCAGGCACTGCATGTTTATCGAGGCACCGTTTAAACACCTCGTTTTCATTCAAATCAGCCAAGGTATCCTCTTCTTGGAGTTGTCCCAGCACGCGGTCGATGATGCGGTTGTTCTTCACCCGCAAAATTTTTAATTGAGTCCAACTAATGGCAGACTCCAGGCGTTCTCGTAAATCGCCGATAACTTCTTCTCCATCGTAAACGATCTCAAGCCACGCCTGCGAACCGGTAGCCGACAGATCGTGAATCCTGCTTGAAATGCTGTTCCAGTCTCCCTTGATGCGCTCAATCTGCTGAAATACCGGGACGTCGATCAGTTGAACTAATGTTGTTGTGTTGAGAAATTCAACCTGGCATACGCTCTTCTGTTGTTCTGCCTCCTCAAACCCCATAGGCAGAGGTGAGCCGCTGTAGCGTATGATCTCGGAATCATTCACCTGCTGTGGGACATGGAGGTGACCAAGCGCCAAGTAGTTATAGCACTCTGGAAAGATTCCGGCGGTTACATGCGCCAATGAGCCAACGTATAGTTCTCGTACGCCGTCACCGTCAACGGTTTGCCCTCCAGTTGTGAAAAGGTGACCCATGGCAACAATAGGGATATTCGATCCAAGTTCTGCTCGTTTCTGCTCAGCAATGGCGGCAACGGCGGCGTAATGGGTACGGATGCCTTCGATCAGCTTCCATTCCTTGTCTTCGACACTCTCACCAGCTTCTGCTATGCGAATATCCCGGTCCCGCAGGTATGGTACGGCACAGACGATCATCTTCGGTGTATCCTGCTCATCGCACAGTACAAGCACCTCATCTTCTGGATTTTCGGACGCACTACCCATCACATGGACATTGAGAGCCTTGAGCAGTTCTCTGGGAGCATCGAGAAACGAAGGGGAATCATGATTGCCAGCGACGACTACAACATGCCGACAAGATGAAGCAGATACCCGGCGTAGGAAGCGGTAATATAACTCCTGGGCTCGATTACTCGGGGTGCTGGTATCAAAGATATCGCCGGCCACCAACAGTATATTGATTTCTCTCTGCTGGATTATATCCGCCAGCCAGGTCAGAAACGCCTCGAATTCCTCATAGCGTTTTCTGCCACACAGAGTTCGTCCGATGTGCCAATCAGCGGTGTGCAGAACTCGAATTGGTTTCTCAAACATGCCTCCATCCTTCAAATACCCGATTGTCTTCTACATCCTCTTCTGTCCGAGTCAGAATACCCTTACTGACAAAACGGTGACTTCCCCCAGCCACACTTTCGACCAGGGCCCGGGGTAGCACGTAATCCATTTCATTTTCGGCCCCCAGGAGGATGGCCGGTTCGTAAGGCGTTCCCAACTCCAACTCGCTTACGATATCGAGATAAATATCCCGGATTGATTTGTATAACTCATCATCCGGCTTCTCGATCGGCAGACCCAACTCATCCCGGGCTTCCCGCCGATTGATGGTGTAGTCGTGGCTGCCCGACTCGCCGCAGAGGAATTTCAATATCGTCTCCAACCTGTCTTCATCGTGTTTCTGATGTCGCATCAGCTTCTTCGCCAGCATGCGGATCTGGTCGCGCGCGCGGAACGCCTCCCCCAGGACGAGGGGATGGATTTTATCGGCCAGCACCAGGAGGAGATCCTTCATGCCAGTCTCGTTGCCCAGCGCTTTCCGGCAATACTCGATAAACGCATTGAGATCCTCCACGCTGACCGGGACTTTGTCTTGCGGTTCCGCGCCAGGCACTGGCGGATTGAGCGGGGTGATGACGGAGGGATCGATCGGCCCCAGGGTCGCTTGTTTGGTCATGATGATCGCATTCGCGCCCAGGCACATCAGTGTACCGGCGCTGTGCGCTTTGGACGGAACGATCACCTCCAGGTAGTCTGTAAACTGCCGGATCAAGTTCACGACAGTCCACGCCGCCAGCGTATCCCCTCCGCACGTATAAAGATAAAGTGAAATACGCGGAGGGTTGTCCATCAAATCCAAATGGTGAGCCAACACGTCCAGTACATCCGAATGGATTTTGGTTTCCTGCCGCGGACGGTCCCCGGTGACATAAACCAATACCTTGGAGTGGCGGACTTTCTCAATCTTTTTGTACAACGGTTGGCGATCCGTAAACATGAGAGTTGCTCCATGTAAGACTGCGAACTATGCGCCGTAGTGGTGATCTCGTCCCCTCGGTCGCATCAAGAACACGCCTATTCCGATACAGAATCATAAAGATGCATTCAAAAGGCAGCAAACCAGCTTATTCTTCCATAAACTCCGCTTGGGAGAAATTGAGGGCCCGGCTGTTTTCCTTGACGGTCCGGATGATGGCTTCATTGAAGCCGGTGGTGGATTCGGCTTGAATATCGACGGTGATGGTCACCTTGGTGCCGATCTTGCTGGAAAAATGCTGGATCACCTCTTCACAGATCTTGGAAAAATCCAAAGCGGCGCTGGACGGTTTCAGCATGACCGATCCATAAAATCCGTGGATGGCTTGTTCCTCCTCCTCATCGTTGCCGTTTCCAGTTCCCCCGCCTGTACCATCCCTGCCATCATTGTCATCCCCTCCGTTATAGTCATCTCCATCGTGATCGAGATCTTTTTCGTCATCTCCGGCGGCGGATCGCTCGCGCCGGATCTGTTCCGCGGCGGCGTCGGGATGAACCAGGACACTGCTATCATCCATATAAACCGCGCCGCTTTTCCCAAACAGCAGCCCCGCGTACCGGTCCTCTTCTTTCCCGGTGGCGTATCCAAAAAATTCCGTGGATTGCACCCCGGCGAGGACCGTTTCCTTCAATACCGCGTCATTGACCAGGCGCGGCAGGTACGTGTATTGGCAAAAGTCATTCCATAGCCGCCCTACCGGATAATCCCGCTGGTCTTTTTTCCAATACCACGCCTGCAAGGTTTCCCGCAGATGAAAGGGAGACCATTCCACGTAAATCAATTCTTGCTTCGTGACGGCCAGGGCTATGGTCTCCATCCACTTGTCCGTGTTGACCGCGATTCGGAGATCTTCCCAGCGCGTTTTCAGATTCCCCCGCTGATTCCGCTCTTGCGTGGGCGCCAGGATCCATTTGTAAGTCTCCATTAATGAGCCCAACAACCGCTTTTCCGCTTCTTCCTGATTCTTGTTGGCTTCCTTGATCCGGTGCTGATCCAGATTCAAGTGCATGGAATCTTTTTCGTCGATGATCGATTTCCACGCTAAATAGCGTTTGGCCTGTTCGTATAGCGGCAGGACGGTATTCTCATCCGCCGCCAGGAAAATCAGCCGGTTCTGGTTCAGCCGGGGTTGAGAGCCGCGCCATTGTTGGATCTCCTCGGCGGCCTTGATGGCCAGGGTGTTTTCCTTATGCCAGAGATGCGCGGACACGGGGGAAAGCACTACCAGCCGCAGGCCCTGATCGTCGGGGATATCCGCGTGCGGCGTGAAGACATGCACACCCGTAAACGGCCCTCCCTTGATGAGACTCTTCAACCGGTCCCGCAGTTCCGGAATCAAATGTTCGTCGCGATGGAACCGGGACATCCGGCTCTCGGCTTCCCGGCGCAAGTTCGTTTGCGTGTCGTACCAATAGCGGTCGTTGACCGAGTACAGGTAGTGCAGTTGGTCCGCGAGGTGGCGCAGCGCGTCATCATACTTTCCGGCCGGTTGGCCGGGTTGCGCGCATCCCAAGCGGACATACTCGGCGTTGATGCCCCGAATCCGGGGTCCGGTGGAGGCCGGCGCGCTGCCCAAAAAAATGCTACGGGCCACCCGCCGGGCCGCCTGCAGGCTGCCCAGTCCAGGATTCATCTCGTCGATCTCCGTGGGGATGGACCGGGCGCCGTCGACGTCCCGCTCCATCACCGGTTCCCAGCCCTGGGGCAGAAAGCGCAGCATCTCGTTCCGGACCTGGGTGTCATAAAGGGGAAGGGATCCGGGCAGGATCATCCAGTCCGGATTGCCGTCGCTCCAAAGCCGGTGCACGACCATGGCCATCAGCCGCAGCACTCCGCGTGTCCGTTGGAAATTTTCCAGCGAGGCCCAGTCCTCATAGAGGCGGTCGAACACTTCCGGGTGGAT
>JAKPRU010000002.1 GCA_029557025.1 Candidatus Omnitrophota bacterium
CTGCCAGGCAGGGACGCCTGGCCTACTGGTGGGACAGGCGTCTCTGCCTGTCGATGGGCGTCGCAGCCCTTCGCAGACTCAGGGCCGCTCCTCGCGATGACGTAACACTCTCTAAAGGCAACTCGGTTACACGACACTAGACATCATTCTGGCTTAAGGAGGATCGGCAATGTGGCATTCCAACAGAAAACAGGGAACGGGAAGGGTCTATGCCGCATTTGCGGCGGGGATCCTGATTTGTGTAGTTCAAATCGGGACCTCCGATCCGACCGCTATCCGCTTCAACGGAAATTTCGAGCAGGTTTTGCTGGACGGTCGGCTGAAAGGATGGACCTGCACAACCGATGGGGAAGACCCCGCCACCCTGATCGCTTTCGCAACCGATACAGCCTCCCGTGCCATTCGCATTACCTCTCGCGGCCATAACGTGGAATGGGTTTCCGAGAAGATTCCGGTCCCGGCGGAGATGGATGCACGCCTGCGATTTCGCATTCAGGCGTCCGGTGAACGGCACTGGGCCTTTGCGCTCAAGTTCTGCGATTGTGTTCTCACCTTTTTCGACGCCGGCGGCGGGATCATCTCGGAGGTTTCCAGGGAAATCCATGTTCTCCGAACCGACGGTTGGGCACACGACGCCTTTCGATTTACAACCCCCAAAAAAACAAACTCCATGCAAATTTCCTTTCGTTCTTCCTGGCCGCCCGTGGGAACACCGAAGGGCACCGCATCCGAACTTGCCCGTTTCTGGTATGGAACCGGTGAGGGCCATCCGGGGGAATACTTGATCGATGAGATTGCCCTTGAACCGATTCAGTACGATCTCCCAAAGGACAAAAACAATGGGGTCCTGCGAATTCGCACGGTGGACGCACAGACCGGAAATGAGGTTCCGGCCCGAATTCTCATTCCAAGTTCCCCCAATCTTAAACTTGACACATATCAATTCTCCGAGATCAACGGCTTCATCGGACGTGAGGAAGGGCCGATCACGGTGGAATTGCCTGCCGGTTTGCACCGAATCCGTGCCATTCGCGGTTTTTTATGGAAACCGGTAGAGCAGGAAATCCGCATTGCCGCCGGCGAAACAGCGGACGCAACTCTTGCTTTCACTGAACAGCCGGGCCGCTCCGGGTGGCATGGCCAATGGAAAGCGGGAGATCATCACCTGCACATGTTTTTCCATGGTCACACGAAATACCCGTTAATGACGATCCCGGACGTGTGTCACATTGCACAAGCGGAGGGGCTTGACTACATTTCCCTTCAGGCCGAAATGGCATGGGTAAAACAGAATGTGGAGAACAATCCCGATTATGTCTATGACGATCTGATTTGCGAAGTTGCACATGAGATTACAACGGATTTCTGGGGACATGTGAATTATATTAACGTAAAACATATCCCCAATCTTCCGGCGCCCCTCGCGCTCTGGCCCGTGAATTTTACCTTCCGAGAGGAGGTAGAGAAATACGGAGGATTCCTGATTTACACGCATCCGTTCGGTCACATGACCGATGAGAATACCGCCGAACGCCTGGCCGATCAGAAAATCGGCCTCATTGCGCGCGAACTCCCCATCGACTTGCTGCTGGGACAACAGACAATGGTAGATATGCTGTCCAGCGAGGGAATTTACGATCTGCAGTACAAAATGAAACTCCTTGAACGCCTCTGGAATTTGGGCTTCCGATTCGGCGTCGGCGGATCATCCGACTGCTATGTGGACCAAGGTGTAATTACCCCCGGCGGATTTCGAACATACGTGAACACAGAGAAGAATGATTTCGATTCCATTGCTCAGGCATATCGCGACGCACACACCTTCGCCACAAATGGTCCGCTGCTGGATCTGACGGTAAACAACCAGGGGCCGGGACGTGAGATTCGCCTCGATTCGCCCAGAGTCGTTTCCGTGAGAGCCACCGCCCATTCCTGGTGGGGACTTGATAGACTGGAGATAGTGAATAACGGCAATGTCGTTTTTTACCGTGATAGCCCCCAGGAGATAGCAATCGGGCTGAACCACACATTATCTATTGAGGAAAGCGGCTGGATTTACGCGCGTGTATGGGGACCTCCATCCGATGAATTGTGCAACACCCTATCCAATACCCAATTCGCCATGACCAGCCCGATCTGGATTACGGTAGCCGACCGACCACAGGAGATTCATCAGGAGAACGTCGAATTCTTCCGCGATTGGCTTCATGCGGTAGAGAAAGCACTGCCGGGATATCGAGAGAGACTTACAGCAGCCGGTGAGTTCGGCTCGGAAGATTATTTACGGCAGTGCGAAGATCAGGCACGGGAGTTTATCGAGAAGGCAATGAGGAGGTTGGAGGAGATTGCGGGACACTGATTGCATCTCACCGGCAAGATGCCGGCGCCACCCGTAAGAAACCCTCACCCCAACCCTCTCCCGGAGGGAGGGGAGAAAGAAAAGGCTCTACCGGTGTAGCGGCCATTCACGTAAGGGCAATTCTTGAATTGCCCCTACAGCCATC
>JAKPRU010000008.1 GCA_029557025.1 Candidatus Omnitrophota bacterium
ATCGACCTGGTATTCGATCCGGCAACGAGTCTGCCCAGCCGAATAGAAGGGCGCAGGAACGTGAGCTTCGCCAGAAATCGGGGAGCGGAGACAATGCAGATTTCCGGAGATGCGCTGACAGCGGCATTTGCTTCCGGCACGAAGTTGCTGGAACACATCCATGTTCAGAAGAGGGCTTCGGTTCTCGCGGATGACATCGGAAGCGCAATGCGCAATGAACTGCGGGCGGATTCCATCCGCATGGAGTTCCGAAAGTCGGACGAGCGCGCGGTACTGGGGAAACTGCGGGCGGAAGGATCGGCCCGCTGGCTGTCAACGCCCATTCCGGGGAAAACGGGCTCAAGGCAGGAATCGGAGCGGATGATGACGGCATCCAGCCTCGAAATGTTTTATTCTCCGAAGGGGGATTCGTTTGAATCGGGAAGCGCTGATGGCAGCGTGATCCTGTCCGAGCGCCGCGGCACGCCGGCGGCGCAGTCCGAAACACGCCGTCTGCTTGCCGACCACGTCCAGTTTCGTTTCTTTCCCGGAAGCAACAGGCTTCGGGACATGGATGCCGACGGGCATGTGCGCCTGATCCAGGAGACTCAATCCGATCCCGGAACCGGTTCTGCAATGGACAGCTTCAAAACTTCGAGCGACAGGATGCGGGCGGTCTTCCTGCTGGACAGGAATGAACACGCCATCGAATCTCTGGCGCAATGGGGGAATTTCCAATATGCGGACAGCGCAATGACGGCGGCCGCCGGCCGCTGCGAGTACGACGCGCGCGCAGGCAAAGTGGTATTGCGGGAATCCCCGCGAATAGCGGATGCCGCAAATTCCGCAACGGGAGAGTGGATGGAGTACGAGCAGAAGCAGGACGTAGTCTATGTGCACGGACGGGTTCGATCCGTTCTGAATACAGGAAAAAACTCCGAATCTTTCTTCGCCTCCTCTTCTTCCTCTCCGGCCATTGTAACCGCGGATCAGATGCAGTACTCGAAGAAAGACCGGCGCGCCCGCTATGAAGGCAATGTGCAGCTGCTTTCTGAGAACGGGCAGCTTCAGGCCGGGAAACTGGATATCGTGGAGAGTGGTGAGCGCATAGAAGCGCAGGATTCGGTCCGGCACTTTATCCCCGAAAGAGCCGCATCGGAAGGGCCCGCTGGTGCCGATAAGGCTAAAGAAGGCTCCGGGGCGGGGAAGGGCGATATGGTTATCCAGTCCTCCCGGCTGGAGTATTCCAGGGGAAGCAGTCGGATCGGTTACCGGGGATCTGTAACCGCACATTCCGGCGACATCGTTATGAGTTCGGAAA
>JAKPRU010000014.1 GCA_029557025.1 Candidatus Omnitrophota bacterium
TCGCGAATTCGCTCTTTCTCGATGCGAAGTACATCAGCGAGTTTCAATTTCTCGCCTCGGGCTTCCGCCTCCGCGGTAATCTGCGCGCGGATGGCCTTCGTGTCAATTTCACCGCTTTTCGTCATATCCTCGATCATCCAACTCACACGACTCTCCCACATCATGGCTCTTGCCTCAATATACGTCATTCCGCAGGTGGCGATGGTCGACAAAATCACCCCGACAATGAGGCCGAAATTATTGGCGCGCGTTGTGAAAAACCCGACCAGGAACATTCCGCCCATCGCCCCGCCCAGCATGGCACCGACCACAAAACACATCTCGAGAATAGTCTCCTGCCGCATGGTGGTGAGCCACAATGCGATAACGATCATACAAGCGCCGCTCAAGGCCGAGATCGTTTTCCCTATCTTCAGGTAATGGGAATCTACCTGTCCCGGGAAGAGTATCCGTTTGTAGATATCTTCTGTCATAACGGAGGCTGTCGCGCTGATACAGGAGCTGATGGAGGACATGGCTGCCGCCAATACGCCAGCAATCACCAGACCGCCCAAACCATTCGGCATCTCATGAAGAATATAAAAAGGAAACACTTCATCCGCCAGCATTTCGCGGGGTAAATGGTTTGGAAACACCTGATAGTATACCCACAGGCACGTCCCGACAAACATGAAGAGAAGCCAGACCGGAACACAGCCGCCGGCCCCGATCCACACGGCGCGCCGAGCGGCTTTATCGGACTCCGCGGCGATATAGCGCTGAACATGCGTCTGGTCCAACGCGAATTCGCACACGCTTCCGATACTGCCGATGATAAAGAGCATCAAGAGGGTATCGCGCGAGAAACTGAGATCGAATGCCGAGGCGACATCCTTTCCGAAGAGCGAAAATTTCCCGTTCTCATATCCCATGCTCAGAACCGTCCACGCGCCCCCATCCACAGTTAAGAACACGGCGATAATGACCGCAAATCCCCCCAGGATCAACACAATGGTCTGGAAAACATCGGTCCAGATCACGGCCTCAATCCCCCCCAGAACCGTATAGGCTGTCACAAACACGCCGATCCAAAAAATGCTGACCTGGAGGTTCATCTGGGGAGACATCTGGTTCACTGCAATGGACAGCAGGTACAGGATCAATCCCATGCGCCAGAACTGTGCCAGACTGAACAGAAGGCATACATAAACGCGCGCCCATAGCCCGAACCGACGCTCGAAATAGGTATACGCGCTGATATAGCCTGTCTGACGATAGAATGGGACGAAAACATAAATCCCCATCAGTGCGCCGACCGGAAACGCCAGGCCCGGCACAATCCGGCTGAAATTGCCGTCATACGCAGAACCGGGATACGCCAGAAATGTGATGGAACTGATCGCTGTGCCCAGAATGGAGATTCCGACCGCCCAACCGGACATCCCGCGTCCCGCCACGAAATATCCCTCTGTTGTTTTCGCCCGCATCCCCGCCCAAAGCCCCACACCAAAAGTGATTAGGAGATAAATAATCAGTACCGCCAAATCACCAAAGCGAATAACCGCAACTGTGGGGTCCGCCACTATACAGTCTCCTCTCAGCGGTCTTAATAATTCGCAAACCCCGGATTCTTCCTAATTTGGGCGGATAGATCAAGAGCCAGTCCATCGAGCGTAATTGTGTTACGTATCTTTGCGGAGAGAAAGAGCAAGCGATTCTGTCAAAATGGAACTTGGGTTTATCGCATGGATTCTATTGCAAAGATGTGCATATAATGGCGAAAAAAAAAGGGAGAACCGCGATGTTTCGAAACAGGCTTGGATTGCCGATCTGTCTTCTCAGTCTACTGCTTTCCATACAGGCGTGGGGCGAGGAAGCGGTTTCCGCTTCTCTCCGTCTGCCCGATGGTGTGCCGCCGGTTCTGGGTTGCTGGTTCTGGCACGACGCGGAATTCGAATCGGATGGATATAAGGCGTTTGTGGATATTATCAGCCGACACTCACCGTACGATCTGCTGACCACCAGCCTGCGCATTCCGCTGAAAGAGGTCACTGACCGGGATGTGCATGACCGCATCGTGGAAGCAGCGGCCTACGCGCGAGAACACGGCCTGTCGGTGGTGATGGATCTCGATGTTCGCCTGGCTCGAAAAGCGTTTCAGGACAGGTATCCCGATGAATTACAGCAAATGGTGATTTTGCACGAAGTTCCCCTGCGCGCCGGTGGGGAAACCCGGATCGAAACGAAGAGCCGGGAACTGACCGATCATTATACAGGCCGAACGACGCCCTATATTTCCCTGGAAGGATCTTTGCTGCGGGTCTACTCCTATCGGTGCGGCCCGGCGGGGATCGACCCGGATACGCTGAAGGAGATTACATCGTCGTGCAGTTTGACCGAGGCATCCACGCAAGCGGTGACAGTTACCGTGCCCCCGCAGAAGGATGCCGGTGACAGATATGCCTGCGCGATCGTGGCTTTTACCCACTTTTGCCCGGATGTTTTTGCGCCGCACCTTACGGTATTCCAGCGGGATATCCTCCGACAATACGCGGATGCGCCATTGGCGGGAGCATGCAAAGATGAATGGGGATTTCCCCCCTGTTTTGATGGGAATCCCCAAAAGGATGAATATTGGTATTCCTGCTTCGAGGCTGAGGAATATGCCGAACGGACCGGCGGTCGCGATCTCCTGGCCGATTTTCTCCTGATGCACCGCGGCATCGCGGGGCTGGAGCGGGAACGAATCGCCGCCATCAATCGCTTCATGAAGATATCCCTGGAACGAAACGGCGGTATCGAGCGGGATTTCTATGTTGCCGTGAAAGAGACATTCGGCCCGAAAGCGATGGTGGCCACGCATCCTACCTGGTGGCCTTACCCGGACCTGCGGGAGTTCAAGAAAAACGGCCTTGACTGGTGGGCTGCGCCACGGGATTGGGCGCAGACCGATGAGACAACTCCGTTCGCCGTTCGAACTTCGCTTGCCAAGAAGTGGGGCAGCCCGGTCTGGTACAACATGTATTACTCCTCGAAGAAAGAGGATTACGAGCGACATGTCTGGACCCATGCGCTGGGCGGCGGGCGAATCAATTATCATCCGCTTTATCCGCACGACGGAACGATTCTTGAGAACAGCGCGGCGTTGTTGCGTGGCGATCTGATGCGTGCGGATTGCCGTATCCGGCTCCTCAATTTTATTACGCGAAGCCCGCTGGATTGTCCGGTTGCTGTCATCTTTGGCCATGCCGGGGCGATGAACTGGGCGGGACCGGCCTATAACGATGTCGGGATGGAGATTGCGGATGCGTTCTGGCGTGCGGGATATCCGGCGGACCTCATTCCGAGCAGCGAGATTGAAAACGGAAGCCTTGCGATCACGTCGGAAGGGTGGCTTCATTACGGTCCCCAGTGCTATACCGCTGCGGTGCTTTATCATCCCGAATTTGAGAATCCGGGGACGGCTGAGTTTCTGAAGAAAGCCGCAAAAGGCAAAACGAAAATGTTTCAACTTGGCGACTGGACCCGTGACTTTGAAGGGAATCCGTTCGACGGCAACGCGGCTCTGGCCGAATCGGTGACTCTGGTGACCGAGAATCAGGCGGTCTTGTCCGAGGTGTGTAAGGCTCTCGGCGAGAAGGCGATTACGCCGCAAACTCCAGCTCTTGCCCGGCTGGAGGCATTCGCCGAACCCTCGAATTGCCCACCCACAGAAGGATTCTGTCGGTTGGTGGATGGAACCATGATTTGGGCAGCGGGTACGAAAAATGTCCGGGGCGATTCGTTCGATATCACGTTCGAGATTGAAGGGCGCAAGGTAAATATGGAAGCAGTTGGAATTGCGGCGATTCGCCCGGATGCGGCGGGGCGATTGGAGGCGCTGGCGGCGGGGGAACTGAAGCATGTCGGCATGGAGGGGTTCGAACTGAGTTTGGACACTCCGGCGGATATGGCCCTTTGGCGCGATACCGACGGCCAATACCATGGCGTGATTCAGGGGTATGAGGGGCCGATTCCGTCCGCCCTTCTGGAGATCACGACGGATTGGCTGCGTCTCGCGCTCCCCGAACCGTATTCCGATATGTGAGATATTTCATGGATGCCTGGTCCACGTTGACGGATGTTTCGATTCTGCTTGCTGCCGCGCTGGCCCTTGGCACAATCGCCGAGGAATTGCGACAGAGCGCGATTATCGGGTATCTGCTTGCGGGGATGCTGGTCGGGCCGAACGTGTTGGGATGGGTGACCGTGCGGGGAGAGGTGAATGTCATTGCGGAACTGGGCGTGGCGCTGCTGTTGTTCACGATCGGTCTGGAGTTTTCTTTTCGACGGCTGCTCAGTCTGGGGCCGATTACGTTTGTGGGAGGGACGGCGCAGGTATTGATTACTTGCGTTGTGGGCTGGTGGGTG
>JAKPRU010000021.1 GCA_029557025.1 Candidatus Omnitrophota bacterium
CGCCCCGGCGAAAGAATCCTGTTCCGAGACATTCCCCTGTATTTCCGGCCCCCCAAGCACAAGCGTGGTTCCCGGCGACACGGCGTTAAGAATGTGGACAACACGTCGCATGATTTCCACATTCCAGATATAGACGCCCAACCCGACCACATCGGGTTCTCCTGCCAACAATGATTCCACGATTTCAAATGGGGACTGCTGGATGGTGAATTCCATAACGTCAGGCGTATAACCACGGGCACGCAGCACCGCCGCCAGCCGGCGAAGTCCGAAAGCACAGTGGCTGTAGCGCGCATTGGCGGTTGCCAAAACTATTTTTGATCGTGGCCGCATTCTTTCCGTGTTTCTCTTCCTTCAGCATGTATTTCCCCGCGGGGTGGATTAGCGCACTTTACCAGGGACACAGAAGGCACGACAAGTGCCTTCCCAACGCTCTCAGGCACTACGAATGGGAACAACTCATCTCCCAGAAAGCGTTGTGGCAGCAGCACGGTGCATCCTCTCGAAGGACACTGGTTCCCGGGGACGAATCCGGTCGTTGATCTCGTACAGTGTACAGCAACACCCCTTGATTTAGGGCTCGATGCAATCATACCGGACACTCTGCCCAAACCGTACGGGATCTATTCGACGCCGGTATTAAGATTAATTGTAACCTCACCACCCTCTACCGAGGTCAGTACCACGAGCATCCTGTTGTCTTTCTGGAAGTGCATCATGGAAGTACCCTCCTGCTCCGTCATATCCACCGCCTGGGTCCATCCCTTTTCCACACAGGTTTTCTTGTAGAAAGCGGCAACCTCTTCGGCCTTATCAGAGGTCGTACCCGAAAGCGAGAATACGGGACCGGCATTTTCCATGACCATCTGGAGTTTCATTTCCGGGTACAGGGGCACGTCCGCGGGAAAACTTGCCGGCACTTTAGCGTCCGGCCCTGACTGCATTTCCATCTTTCCGTCAGGTCCGCTGATACTGACATTTGACCCGTCCCCACCCACATTCATCGTCATTGTGGACTGTTTGTCGTTCT
>JAKPRU010000030.1 GCA_029557025.1 Candidatus Omnitrophota bacterium
TGCAAGCACCCCGGTTCCATCCGTACTCCCGTCATCCACAATAATCACCTCATAATCGGAAACCAGCGGCTCCAACACCGCCACGGTTTTTTCCACAAGCGGTTGCGTATTTTCCACCTCATTGTGAGACGGAAAAAACACCGAAAGCGACAAATCATACCTGGCCATCAAACCACTCTCCACCAATACATCGTATTACACGGAAGCATACATGAGATTTTATTAACCGGGCAGACCCCAACACAGGATCTCTTATCGGTTCCATCCCTTTCCACAGGGTTTCTCCCGCCTGTCAACTCTCCATCGTATAAATCCACCGTGTTACATGCTGCCCCTGTCGGGAGTATCGCAGCATTCCGCTCCGTGCCTGCTTGACCATTTCCGCGGGAATCCCAAACCGTTCCACATACGCGATATTCCCCAGCGGATCGCTGCTGCGATATCCCGCAAGACGAGCTGTCAGACCAAGAGGAATGGCATGTTCATTGTTTTCCGTATCCCGAAAGGAAGGGGTAACAAACACCACGCCGCCACCCGGTCGGGTCACAATCCGGATCTCCGCCAAGACCTCGCGGTAGAGATCGCTGAGTTCTCGGACCACTTGTTTGGCCCTGGCGGGAGACGGTTCCCTCATGAGAGGCGGTCCCAAGTATGGCTCGGTCACTACGCAGTCGAACGAAAGCGGTTCGAAATAATGCCGCATTTCCGTGGCATCTCCCTGGGTATACCGAACAACGGGCAATTTTCTTTTCGCGTTCTCTTGCAGCCAGTCGCAGTTTTCCCGTGCCGATTTTACCGCTTCCAGGTCGCGATCCAATGCGGTCGGATCGAGTCCCAGGAGCATGGCTTCCATCAGAATGCCGCCGGAACCGCAGAACGGATCGAGCAGCGTTCTGGTCTGGGGGCCGCGTGCCAGATTCACCATAATTCGGGCCAGCTTCGGGGGAAGCATTCCCGATCGGGGGTCCGCACGGGGACGTTCATAATCCCGTGCGCTCTGTCCCGAATAATCCTGAATCCAGCAAGTCGAGCCGATCCGCCACGTTTCCCTGCTCTTCACGGCTATCCATTCGAATCCCTCATCCAGCATTCGGCTTTCGCCGACTTGGGCGCTCGTGAGTACCGTTTCCTTCCCGTGCGGCTCCAGGTACCGGCTGGAGACGCCCCTTTCACGAAACCGATCCTTCACCTGGTTCAGGAGAGACACCAGAAGTTCCTTTGATAGGATGTTCTTGTCTCCGAATACGGACAAACCGAACACAATGCGGTTGCCCGATTCAAATCGGGATGCGGAGTCTTTCAGCGACAGTAATCCATCCGCTGTGAGTTCCTCAATCTTCCCGATACACCGGGCCACTCGCACAACGCCCCCGAACATGTCCCAGAAGTCCGGCTGCAATTCCGGTTCGCTCTCGACAAGAAGAACATGCGGGGCAATCGCCTCCAGGCGGCAAGCGGGTTCCTGCCATTTCAACAGCCTGGCGCACTCGGCGGCACAAAGCAGTGCCTCTCGTCCCAACTCGATCAGATAAGTATGCGGAACCAATAGCGCGATCCTCCGAGAACAGGCCTGT
>JAKPRU010000045.1 GCA_029557025.1 Candidatus Omnitrophota bacterium
CAGGATCGAGCCGGAAAACTTGTTGGATTTCCGGTCATAGATCATTAGTTTTTCACCGAGATTGACATAGACCTTGCCGGATTCGGGCAACACCGTAATCGGACCGACTCCCCGTTTCTGGTCGAACGCTTCCTGGAATACAACCTTTTTCTCCTGAATGTCCCATACTCCGAAATAGACCGGCGGATCGCTGCTCGGCAGGCCGTTTGCGGAGAGTGAGGTTCCGAAGTAAATGTATTTCTCGTCCAGGTCCATGGACTCAACAGCCTGTTCCGCAATCGGATTGGGCCAAATCTCGGTTTCGCCGGTTTCCGCGTTTGTTCTGGCGATACAGCCGCCACGAGCCCCGTAGTGGGCCATCCAGCCCGAGTAGAGAAACCCGTCCGGTCCGCAGATAATTCCGCCGGTGGGCCGGATGTACTCGGGACGGACACTGGCTAATGGTTTTGGATTCACATGATTGCGCTGATCCCACGGCAGGGCGGGATCGTACACGGTGATATCTCCGCCGGAATACGAGGCCGCATAGACCTTGCCGTCCTTAAACGTAACATCGTACACCTCGCCGCCGCTGTCGCAGATCATACCCGTATTCGCGAATTCCTTCGTGGCGGTGTCGTACCAGAACAGGGTTTGGCCGAAATGCGGGCCACCCCAGAGCCGCCCCTGCGCATCGGCCTCCAGGAAAAGCGACGGCCGCCCCCGTGACTCGACCGGAATGGGCCGGATTTCCGCTTCTTCCGCGCCCGGCTTGACAATGAAATAATCCTGGCCGCTCACACCCAATAACGTGCCGTCTTTGGCGACACCATACAAATGCCCCGGGAGTTTCGCCCGGCTCAGCAACTGGGGCTGACGGTCTTTCTTCGGATCCAGCCGATAGATCTCGCCCTGCCGCGCCAGCATCAGAAAATCCTTATACGGCATGGTCGAAAACAGCCCCCATCCTTCCTGGTTGCAAATAGTCATTATCCAGGAGGGAAGTCGGCTGTCCGTGGGATCGTCCTCCGCCCTCCAGAGTTCGGCCCCTTTCCAGTAACGAAGACCCTGATT
>JAKPRU010000051.1 GCA_029557025.1 Candidatus Omnitrophota bacterium
ATTGAGTGAACCGATACCTCGGAGTATCCGGATCCGTTGAGTGAACCGAAGGCCATGAGCATCCGGACCCGGCGAGTGAAGCGAAGGGACGGAGCATCAGGGAAAGCAGAGTACACCGGAATAGGGGAGTATCCGTCTTCAGGGAGTGAACCGATCTTGGGGAGTATCCGGATCCATTGAGTGAACCGATACCTCGGAGTATCCGGATCCGTTGAGTGAACCGATGGATGGGAGTATCCGGATCGGTTGAGTGAACCGAACGGCGGGAGTATCCGTAGATCAAGAGTGAGTAGAGAGGAGCCGATAAACATGGAACGAGTGGAGATTCTGAGAGCGTATCAACTTTTCAAGAAAGAAATGAGGAATGCGGAATGTATCGAGTCGCCGCATATCATTCGTGAGCTGACTGATACGTATTACCTGATCCAGAAGATGAGAATCCGACAGGGAAACCAGGTTATGGCGTCTCAGGAAGAGGATATCGGAGAGTGGATGAGGCTGTATTTGCAGATGTTTGAAACGATGGAGCAAGTTGCGGCCAGTGCCCTGCGTGTTTATGCGGGATCGACTCCGTTAGGGCGCTGGTGCATGGCGAATATCGGCATTGGGCCGATCCTTACAGCGGGGCTTCTGGCGCATATCGAGATCGAACAAGCACCGAGTGTTTTGAATATCTGGAGGTTTGCGGGTATGGACCCGACATGCGTATGGGAAAAAGGGCAGAAACGTCCCTGGAATGCCGCGCTTCGAAGGCTCGGATGGTTGATAGGGGAGAGTTTTGTTAAAGTCTCTGGAAATCCGAAAAGTTTATATGGTAGGCTTTATCTGGAGCGAAAAGCCTATGAACTGGCCTGCAATGAAGAGGGCCGGTACGAGTCGCAGGCCAAAGAACGGCTTGCCAGGAATCCGAGATCCAAGGAATCAGGAATGTGGAAGAAGGGGAAGCTGTCCCAGGGGCATATTCACAGTCGCGCGAAAAGATGGACGGTGAAGTTGTTCCTATCGCATTTCCATTCGGCGGCGATGGTTTTGAAACTCGGAAAAGAACCGCCGGTTCCTTACGCCATT
>JAKPRU010000081.1 GCA_029557025.1 Candidatus Omnitrophota bacterium
TCCGCGGCGACCAGGTGATTGTCGGTGAAACACTGGTGCGGCATGCAGATTTTCGCCCCGTGATCCGCCGACCAGCGAATCCCGTTCTTGGTTTCCTCGAAATCCTGATTTCCCGGAGTGCAGATCCAGACAAACTCCACCCCCTTGGAGCGTTTCACCTGCGCAATGGCCTCCTCGGTCTTCTCGTTCGGTGAGCTCATAATCGCGTTGATTCCGGCATCCGCCAGAGTTTCCATCACTTCAACGATCCGGTCTATCGTAAAATGTCGCACAAGAAAAGCATCCCGCGCCGGGCTGAAATGCGAATACCCAAAAAAAGTGTTCGTTCCGCAGATCAAACGGGAGATATCAATGCCTTCAATCGACACTTTTGGGAAATCCATAGAGGTTCTGCTCCTTCGGGTGGGGTTTCCGGATGCTCCCGGGCAGCCCCGAATCATACTGTGCCATGAAAAGAATGCTAGTATGAGCGGAAAGGAGTTTCAAGCAAGTCCATTTTGTTCTATGCTGGTATAGTCCGGTAGAAATACCTGGCCCATATTGCCATTATAGGAGAAGCGCCGGCAGGATGCCGGTGCGGCCTGAAGAATCACCCATCCCGGCCCGCTGCCAAAGGGAAAGAGAATAACCGGGTGGCATGGGCTTCCAGCCTGTGGTGGTACAACCATGACTAACGATTGGTGGTTTCAATTCTTCTCCAGCCCCGATTACCTGAACCTCTATAGCGAGGCCACGAATGCCGAGCGAACCCTCCTGGAACTTCAATTCGCCGAGAGCGCACTGGGATGGGATCGAACAGGGTGGGTTCTCGACGCGCCGTGCGGCCAGGGAAGACACACCCGGCACCTTGCGCGAAACGGATACCGAGTCATCGGCCTGGACATTTCGCCGTTCCTGCTGGATGTGGCGCGAACCGCCAGGATGAAGGATGACGATGATCCGGTTCTGATTCGGGCGCATTTGGCGAGCATTCCCCTTCGTTCGAACACCGTTCATTGGGCGATGAGCCTGTTCTCCAGCTTCGGATACGGCGAAACCGAGGCGGAAAATCTGGAAATCATGCGGGAGTACGCCCGTGTGCTTGTGCCGGGCGGGAAACTGCTGATCGATGTGATGAATCGGCATTATATCGTTCGATTTCTTTCACCGGTGTATCGACACAAAAAGGGCAACCTGTCTGTACAGGAGGAACGCACGATCATCAACCGGGGCCGTCGTCTCTCCAACTCGATTACGGTCAGCAGCCCCAACGGAGAACAACGCCGATATCAGTATATCCCATGGCTGTTCAACGGGTGGGAATTGGCTTGGATGGCGGAACAGGCCGGATTGCAGACTGTCAAGGTGTACGGCAATTTTGACGGACGCCCGTATACCGAGGATGGGGAGCGCGCCATGCTGGTCGCACAGAAACCGTAATTCGTCTCGAATTTCATCTGCTGGATTCCGCCCTCACCCGGTCACAGGCTGGAAGCTCGTGCCACCCTTTTCTCCCTCACCCTCCGGGAGAGGGCTGGGGTGAGGCAAGGATAGACAGCACAAGTTGGGATCACAACGGCTCCGGGTGGCACTGGCATCCTGCCGGTGAAGCGGATTCAGAATTCGAAATCAAAAAGGGCATCCGGTTTTCCCGAATGCCCTTTACTCTTTCACTGATATGGTCGGTCAATCCCGCTGATAACTCAAGAACGGATGCGGTGCTGTGGTGACCTTATACCGCGGTACAATCACGGTGGACAGATTCGGACTCCATACCACGAATGGATTTGTCACATCCGTCCCTTGAGGTGCCACTGTGACCGCAAAACCCGTATCCTTGGGCGGTACACTTCGTGCAAACCGATAATCAGGAGTGACCGCGATATCCACAAAGCTATCCTGGAAGCTGAACACGCCACCGCCATCCGGACCGAAACCGTTGATATTGTAATCCTGGGCCTGCCCGGCTTCCCAAACTGTTCCGAAGCAGTCAAGAACCAGGTATCCGGCTACACCACTCCGGTCGGCAGTGGGGACAAGCTCTATCGCATTCGCGATATCCACACCAAACCACGGAGTCCGCGGATTCGGGAAGTTGAAATGCGCATCCCCAACTCCATAAATTGTCCCATAGCCATCTAACAGATAATATCCGTTGCCCGACGGCGTCAGTTCTATATCCCGTGCAATATCCCACCCGAAATAGGGGCAGTTATTCCCCCAAGGCGGATACAACGGCAGGTAATTCGCGGGCTGACCGAACTTGGCATCGGCCAGATCTGTGTCATCGATCGTCCCATCATGGTTGATATCGAATTGAAGCGGCAGGCGGCAGCAGTGAACTGCGCCGTACCCATCGAGAATGTAATACCCGTTGCACATCGCGACCTTCCTCCCTCTCGCGGCAGTAGAAACAACCGCATAAGACGGCAGGACCGGGCCGGCAGGATCCCAATCGGGATTGGTCAATAAAGCGGTGGTGAGGGTGACATACTGAACGCTGACCTCCAGATCGCGGGCGATGTCCCAGCCGAAATACGGGAAAACCGGCCAAGCGGAAGAATGGGCATCAATTGTCCCACTCTGGAGAGTTTGAATTGCGGTATCTTGAATGGACTGCCCCTGCTGCCCCGCGACAATAACGGTGTTGGGAAACGGAGCTCTGATCATCGCCCCACCCGGGCCACGTGGATACAAAGGCAGATTTACATTTCCAACGGGGTGAACGCCGCCGAAACCATCCAAAATAAAATAGCCACTGTAGGCATTAGTGACCGTGGTCCAGTTGGGGACAACTTCAATGTCCCTCGCAATGTCCCAACCGAAGAAGGGAACGACAGAATCAGGAACTGCCGCGGCCAAGTCCTGTGGAGATACGGCGGCTCCGAAAGCATACTGGCCGCCGAATCCATCCAGAATGTATCCGCCCACGGCATTCCCGTTCGCGTCACTGACCAGTTCGCAATCGCGAGCGATGATGAGACCCAGGTTAAACTGCGCCAAGGCCGGCAATGTATTCGCCGCGGAGCCGGTAGCCCCTCTGCCATACAGGTTGCCAAAACCTTCCAGGAGCAACACTCCATCCTGACTGGGTCCCTGTGCCCAGGCACTCAAGCCCAGAAAGAGAATAAACACTATGGCACAACCGGTGAGCCGCTTGAGGGCCATTTCGACCTCCTGAAAACACAAGATATCGTCTCGTACCAATCTGACACCGCCTTCTCGCTTCAATGAGCCTGAACGGCTCATATCCTTTGCGTCGAGCGAACAGCCCATCCGCATATTATCGGCCGGACAACCCGGCGTATTAAACGGACAGGATCACATTCGAGCAGCCGTAAACACACTCAACGCAGTATAGGGGACTCAGGCATCCAGTGTCAAGAGAAAAATCCCCCTTTGATATGCAACAAACTCCCTCAATTTGGATTATTAGCCGGTTCTCATGCCTCGGAACCCTGTTTTTTGCCATTTTTGGCTTTCCGCCTCCTTCCCAAACCTCCTGTTTTTACGCGAACCAAGAGCCAAGACATCCTGAATTCTCGGGCCTTGCCTGCCCATGGAATCCCCGTCTGCGAACCTAAATTAAAACAATAATCCTAAAATCAGACTGTTCATAGGATTAGGTATATCTTTTGAACAATTATTTTTCGAAAATAAGCGGAAAACTACCCTTAGGGCGGGAATCCCTGAGAAATCCCACTTCCGTTGCGACACAGTGCAAAAGAGAGTCCACACTTTCGCCGTACCATTTCTCCGGCGGTCGCATCTTCACATCTGCACGGGGGTGCCCAGTTTTTTCAGCCCATACAAGGAGGAATCCGCACTATCGGTGCGGACCACAACCGCATGAAAAATGTGCGTTCCCTGCAAAACCCGCTCAAAACCACGCCCCAGCCCAGAAACGAGCACAGAAACCGTTGTCGCTGTGGGCAAATTGCCGGAAGATCGTACTAAAACCCCGGTTTGGCTCTCGTTGATAATCTCCCCATGCACGGGACTGACCACATTCCGATGAATCAGAAAACAATGCAGACCGCATTTCTTTCGTCTTGCGCGTGTTTGGTGTTGCACTTGTTTGAATTCCCCCTGATTCATACCCTTCTTTGTCGGTATGGTGTTTTGTCCTGTTCGGCGATTCGTACAAATCGCCGAAACGTCTCACCAACTCACTTCGTACAACATTAAATACTCAGACCCCCAATTGAATCGCTCAATTGGAACGGCGAATTGTGCCCCATGAGTAAGAATGTTGTCAAGGAAAGACTTCGAAAAAACTGTCTGTGCCCACCGGGAATTCGGCAAGATCAAATAATCCACTTGCCATGAACGGCAATAATCCTCCAAAGTTTCGATAGATTGGTCCTCCGGCTGCGCCCAAGGTTCCCCCAGCCAGGTAATCCGGTTCCCCATTCCATAAGCGGCAAGGTAATACCGACTTGGTTCGTTCGCCATGGGGGCGTAGATTACCGATCCGTCCGGCACATTTTCCTGGAGATAACGAAACAACTGCGCGTAAGGCAGGAAGAATGATTTATAGTTGGTCAGGTTCATCCAAGTCGAGTCTTTGATGGGTCTTACATCCGGTGTCGGCTCGGCGCGGGGAAACAGCAACACCAGCCAGAGCAGGCAGGCCATAGAAAGCA
>JAKPRU010000096.1 GCA_029557025.1 Candidatus Omnitrophota bacterium
AACCACGATCAGGAGCTCAATCAATGTAAAACCGTGCCGACGGAACATTTGTTATCAACCTCCATACGTGACTCCAGGATATGATACACCATAGTTTGCTGCCAGGCAAAGACGCCTGACCGTACCGGGCTTTCCTGTCACCCCCGCGCCAACAACCGGACAAATTTTACCTCAAACGGCTCAAACGACACCGAACGAACATTCTTCCGCACTACCTCTTCCAGAACATTCACCTCATCGGCCCGCTTGATCTTCATCGCCGTTTTTTGCCCCTCCAGATCGACTGTCGATGGCATGCCCTCCATTTCACGCAAATGGAGAATCACTCCGTCCCCGTACCGCGCCGGTCGTGCATCCACCAGGATCACATTCGGCGCATTCCAGGGAATCCATGAAAGGCTCGGCGCCGGAGTTTTCTTGACATCCTTACTCGTAGGAAAGACCCGCGCCAGGAACGGAATCCGCGATCCCCATCCGAACCGGACGGCGGATCGGTTATCCGTCTCTTTTGTGGAGGTCAGATAGTAAGACCAGTTCAGCTCACCCTCCTGGGTGGCGCGGAAATTTGTGAACCAATAGTTGTTCAGAATCCACGAAAATACGTGCGGTTTTTCAATCTGCACCATCTCCTGCCATTTGCCCAGGTTGAGATCGCCGAACTGCACCAGCGGAATCTCATCGCTACCGAATACCACCTGCCCCGTCTTGTTACGCAAAGCGATGAAACTCTGCACGGTTTGCCAATCGGAGGAAGACCGTGGCAGCTGGTTCTCGCCTGGAGTCACCATTCCCCCCTGCGCCTCGTAGATGAATTTCCCGTCAGGAAATTGGAAGGGAAATGCCACATAGACCGCTTCCGGGTCCGTGATCGGGTTTTTCCGTATACTGTAGTGCAAGTCGATCCGCTTTGCCGTGTCGAAAAGTCGGTATTCCCCTTTCACCCCGGCGCAACCTTCCAGATCACCGGAGAATCGAATGCTCTGCCATATCTCTTCATCTACGCCTTCCTGAACTTTTACATTCTTCAAGGGAGTGCGCGTAAACCTGTCGGTTTTCAGTTGCCGCTGCGGGTCATGGAGGCTCTCATGCAAAATCTGCCCGATTCTCCACTGCGAATTCGAATCCACCAATTCCTGTCCCAACTCCTTATCGAACAGCCGGATAATATTCCCTGTATCAGGGTCCACTTCGACGAGATAGAACTGATTCTCCATTTTGTGAGAGGTCGTCGGCAGCTCGGGTTTGGGTTTTTGCCCGCCCTTTTCGATTCGAATGACTTTATATCCCAGGGCCGGGACATTCTCCACCCAGAGCGCCCAATAGCTTCCCTCCGTGCGATTCCGAAGCCGCTGTGCGGGGACCTCACGACCGGTTTCGGCATCAAGGATGCGGCATGGTTCGTGAAGAGGAATGATCTCGTGGTCGATGAAAACCTCCACCAATCCCGACCGGTCCCAATTCAACGTATTACAGACCACGACGGTGGGGACATCCGCGCGGGGAAGATACTGCTGAATTACCCCGAAAGCCTCTTCACGAAGCAGTCCGCCCGTTTTGACCGCCTGCCAGCAGTATGAGGATTTTTCACCCCACTGCACCATGGTGTTTTCCGCCATGGGATCGCCGATACTCTCGGCGGCTCCGAATGTATGCTCATCGTAGAACAGGAGTTGCTCCTGGACCTCCTGAATGCGCTCGGTTGTCCCCAGGGAAACCGGCGTCCCCAACAAAGCCGCCAACGCCATCGCCGTCTCGTTGACCTGCATACCGACATGGATGCGACGTGCCTCGGCGGTCTCCCGTGCGGCGGACCCGAATCCGTCCGTCCACCAATCCGGCCAGGCAACCCGATACACCGGCAATTCCTCGCCCTTCTCTTTCTCAATCCATTCGAAAAACTCGTGCGCTGTTGCCGAACGCAGCCTCGGCCAGACATAGTTCTCATTCCACTCGCGGATCAGGTCGCACTCTTTCATCGCCGGTGGCGAGTTGTCGGTTTGGTAGCCCGAATACTGCGCATACACGCGATCAAACGGATACCCCTTGTTCGCCAGCTGCTCCAAGTACCTCATCAGACCGTCTCGGAACGGGCCGATCTGCGCTTCATGAATTTTCCAGACATTCCCCAAGTGATAATGTTCCGCTCGAAACGCCATAATCCGTTTCCCGGACGGCGACTCCCACCAGAACGCAGTCGGTAAGTCGAACGGAAGCAGCGAGCGGGTCTTATTGATCCCCATGGTGAGGTATTTCAATCCGATCCCGCTGAAATAATCGACCAGGCACCACGCCGCCCCATTCACATCGTTCTGCATCGCGGTGCGCACCTCGATCCCGAATTCATCCTTGAATTCCCGCAACGGCTGCAAAGAGGCCGCCATGGAACTCTCCGTCGCGGTCTCGGCCATGTTGAGAAACATGCCGGTGACCTCGATCCGGCCTTCCTGTACACGCTTCTTAAATCGCTCCACTTGCTCGATTGGTCTCCGTTTCAGATATTCCCGAACCGCCCAGGAAACCTCACAGGTCCATCGGAACTTTGCATCGTCGGGGTAATCATCTGTCAAATCGCAGTAATCCAGCGCGTAATCAATGTATCGAAGATGTTCCGCAAGAATCTCCGTCTGCGGGCGCGTGTACCCGATATCGGTATGGACATGCTGCACCAGGTAAACTGTCCAATGCTTCGGTTGCTCCAGTACAATGTCTTTCCACTCTTTGTTGTGCGTCTTGGACTTGAAACTCACGTTGATTTTGATCTCTTTGTCCGCTACAGGAAGTTGAAACTCGAACGGGTAGGTCCCGACCGGAATGTCACCCAGCTGGAATGCCTCCTCTTCCGGCCAGGCATCGGAGGAAATACGACAGGATGCGTCCTCCAATCCTCCCGAAGTGATTTCAGCGGTCAATACCTGACGTTCCCCTTCGGGCGTGCGAATCACAAAGGGAGATGGAACCCACTGAACCGAGAAAATGTTCTGAATGGAGCCGCTTTCGGAGGCAACCGAGGTGGTGACTCCTTTCACCGGCTTATTGTCCTTGCCCGCCACAATCACGGACAGCCCCCAGGAACCCCCCAGATTCTCCACTTTCGCGAGCAG
>JAKPRU010000098.1 GCA_029557025.1 Candidatus Omnitrophota bacterium
AAGGATAGCACGCCGGAAGGAGTCTCAATAGATGCGCGGGACATGGAAAATCAACGGATTTGCCAGTCTCCAATGGATACAGGGAGTTTGCTCCGGAGATAAGCGTGGCGAAGGCGCACGAAGGTCCGCATGGTTTCGTACGAGGTTAAAATCTGTTGGCGGCGTGCATTGTTTTGAATCCCCAGGTACTGTTCGGTTAAATCCAGGTCCTCCAGAAGCAGATTTTCGGCCTCGGTAATCAGATCCCCGATCCGTTGCTCGGACAAAAGGCCATTCAGTTCTCTCCCAAGCCATTCGCGATAAGCGGCATCCAGTTCACCATCGCTGTGAAAAGGCTTTGCGATAGGCCCCGGCCCCCTGGAAACGGCAGAAGATCTTCCTGTAAGGGGGAAATCCAGCGGTAGTTCTGTAAACATGGGATTCCCGTCCGTATACCCGAACGTCTTATCCAGGTCCCAGGGGATGCACTCCCAACGGTCGATGGGAGGCGGATTGTGATAAAGAAACATATTGTTGTGAAACCCGTCCCAATTCACCAGAAAAACCGAGACTACCGAATAGGCCATCACTTCCCGAACATCGAGGTAAGTCCGAAGCGCCCTGCCACGGGCCTCGGCCCCGCTTGCGTTGATGGCCCGTACCATCTGGAACAGGTCCAGGCAGTCCTCATCCGTATTCGTTTGCTTGGCGTAGCCGAAACTGGGGATATTGGATTCATTGAATTGATTCCGTTCATTATAGGCGATTTTGTAGATATTGCCCTCATCATCGCGCCCGTTGATTGCCAGAAACCGTTCATTCGGCTGCTGGATGGCGATTCTCTGTGTGTGCGCTTTCTCAATAACCCGATACCAGTCACAACGCGGAGCCAGAACCCCGAAATCCCGAAACAGTCGGTAGGAGATATGCTCTACATGGGGCGACTGCGGACCGGCAGTGGTACCCCCACGAGGACGCTCCACTGACAAGTTGATCGTCCGATCCCCCCGGAATTCCTCGCCTTTCAGAAATCGGATCTTTTGTCCGGTATTTGCGGATTCGATTCGTGCCCCATCGAAAACCAGGACCTGCTCGGATGTCACCGGCTTAACCACAATCCCGCTGATGGGTCGTGTTGTTGTGGAGGCTCCTACCCGGTTTGTCGGAAAGATCCAGAGTAGAGGAAGTTTCGAGGGAATCTCATTGTCGTAAACGAAATAGGATTCGAACGGCCGAGGCTCGCCCAACGGCGGGAGTTGAAGATCGGTTCCATCATCCAGATCGAGCTGGAAATAAAAACGAACCAGCGTTTCTGAGGTACAGGGGGGAATGACACATTGGAAAACAGCCTGTTCCGGGTTCCGGTCCATCAGGACCATCGGAGAGGAAAATCTCGGAACTGTTCCGAAAGTCCGGTGCTGTTCCGCATAGAGAGTTGCCTGTCGAATCCGATCGGGAGCATCCAATGTCACTTGCACATTCACAAAATCCTGGGAGGTCGGACAGGGTGGCGAGCACTGAAAAGAGCAAATGACAGGAAACGGAGGGATGCCGACAACGGAGTTTTGATATCCGGGAGTTCCGTTATTTTGCAGAGAAGCCCGCCAGGAATGAAAATCCTCCGACGGCAGATCCGCGGAAATCCGTTCCAGTGATCGGCCGTATCCATCCGCGCCACGCGGCCAGGGGAGGGTGTCTGAGTATTGAAATGAGTCTACCAGGTGACCGTCCGGCCCACGGAGTGTCAAGCGCTCGCCATCATTCGCCAACTTGCCGTCATACGGGCCGAACAACGGGACTTTCACAGACTGCCATTGCTTCAAGGCAGGATCTTTAACGAGAAGCAGAAAGGAAGCCGGTTGGATAACCGCCCCGGAAGGAAACGGAAACAGAACTCCCTCTGTAAAAGCGAATCCGTACAAATCGACCGGCGCAGATGATGGATTATACAGCTCGATGAATTCGTAACGGGAATCTGTTTCGGGGTTGTATAAAACCTCATTGATCACCACGTCCTCTGCGCGCGCAAAAAGGACGCCAATCCAGAAGACCATGAATAACGGGAATCCCCTTTTGAAAGTCACAATTTTCTCCCAGGAATTTCCATCACTGTTTGGAATATACCTTGAAAATCTCCGACCGTCCACCGGAAGTGCCGATAAACTCCGTTGCGGGATATTAGAACATGGATACGCCGAAGGAGTTCAAATAGAAGTCGCCCATGCTTCGGACGCCGTTGGAGGGGGAGTAGAAGGGATTGATCGGCAAATAACTGGGGGGAGGGTATTCATCAAGCGGCAAAATCGCGTTTCTCATTTCATTCAGCAGGCTCGGTCCTTCCGGAAGAGTCAGGATGGGCAAAGCAGGTAGAGGCTGCGAATAACCCGGATTTCCGGCGACTAGCTGCCAGAGATCGGGGGTGCAGCGAAAACCCGCTCCCTGCTCGTCCGGTTTGAACCGGGCTCCCCGGTCGTATAAGAATCCCCGATAAAGCACCAGCACGCTCCCACCGCCATCCGGAGGGCCTCCGTAGAAAATGGGAGTGGGGATCATTCGCTCAAATACGCCATCGGGGTCGAAGTATGACACCGGCGTCGTCAGCTCCGGCAAGGCATTGGCGTCAATCACGCGGGTCATATAAGGCATGGAGGCTCCGGGCGCGTAAGTCCCATAATCCAGCCTGTATAGTTCCAGTGCGGTTTGGAGACTCTTCAGGTCGACATAAAGACAGCTCTGTTCCGCCCTGATCTTGGCGTTCACAAAATGGGGAACTGCCGTCGCTATCAGTATTGCCATGATTGTGACGACGATCAGCAGTTCGTTTAATGTGAATCCGCGACGTTTCATGAGTCCTGTTGTTACAAAGTCGCTCCAATGTTCTTCTCACACCACCCCAATATATGATACCTCATCTTGCGCAGAACCGCAACGACTTTCTGCACTTCAATTCAACAAGAAATGCGATCCGGGCGACGCAATTTTGCGTTTCGGGCCAATAGCAGGTCTTGCCGGAAGGGATTTCATCATCTCAAGTGTGGAATTATTATATTTAAGTATAGTAATATCAACATACTACGATGGCATTTGTCCCGGACATCAGGAAATCCGCTGTGGGAAAAAGAAAAAAAACGTTCTCCCACAAGTCATTCGTGAAAAAAGTGCGAACATCTATTGACGGAACCGTTCAATAGACATATAATAACAAGCTGATCGATTATCGACGGGATTTTTGTGTTTTATGTCATTCTTCTTATCGCATCACAGGCCCATGTCGTAGCAAACGGAGTTCAACAATCGTTAAAGGCTTATAGTTGCTCGTCGATTTAAACATGGGCGGCGGCTCCAGTATCACGCAGTTTAACAGGATATAAAAACTTTTTTGCAAAGTCACAGCAAAGGATGAGGATTATGCAATCGTCTTTTATCTCGGAAGACATCGAATTCGAGCAGGCAATTTCCGAGGCCGAAGAGGCCTTGGAAGACGACGACCGCCCGGACGCGGCGGCCCTGTATGCGTCCATGGTCCGAAACAATGAGACACCAGCTTCCGAGCGTACGGGAAGCAACGACTCCACACGGGTTTACCTGCGGGAAATGGGCGCCGTGCCTTTGCTGACCCGCGAGGAAGAGGTCTCCCTGGCTGTGCGTATCGACACCGGGCGGCAGAAGATCTGCCAGGCGCTGGCCATGTCTCCCTTCGCGGTGGAGCAGATCGGTCAGCTGGTAAAGGCGGTTCATGCCGGGGAAATGAATCCGGACGATGTTTTTCAGACGACGGGTGCGCCCGACGAAGGAACCGAGGAGGGGGTTGTGCGTCGGATTAAAGCCCTCAAAAAAGGATTTGTGAAGTTGCGTAAACTCACGGCGAATTACCGCCGGATTGTCAACCGCAAAGGGTTGAAGCCGGAAACCCTGGAAGCACGCGAGAAGGTTCTCCGGGAAACCTGCATCGGGCTGGAACTGGACTTCGAGCGAATTGAGGAAATGGCCCACCGGATCTATTCCAGCTTTCAACTTGTGCAGGGCATAACCCATCCGGATCATCATGGACGTCCACGGGATGAGCTGGCTTTCTCCACCCGGTCCGTTCCGGAAAAACGATCTCCCACAGAGAATGACATTGAAGGAATCCGTGCCGAAATCGAGCGGGATCCCCAGACCACGAAACGTATTGCCGACTTGATCCGTGAAGGCCAAAGCATCGTTCACGCGGCCAAGATCGAAATGGTGGAGGCCAATCTTCGCCTAGTCGTTTCGATCGCCAAGAACTACCTGAATCGGGGTCTCCAGCTTCTTGACCTCATCCAGGAAGGGAACTTGGGGCTGATGCGGGCGGTCGAGAAATTCGATTTCCGACGCGGCTACAAGTTCAGCACGTATGCCACCTGGTGGATTCGACAGGCGATCACGCGCGCCATCGCCGATCAGGCCCGCACGATCCGTGTGCCGGTCAACACCATTGAGACGGTCAATCGCATGAACCGAATCACCCAGCGGCTGGTCCAGGAATTCGGGCGGGAACCGACCATCGAGGAAATTTCCGAGCAAATGGAAATGCCCGCAGAGAAAGTCGCGATTCTCTCCAAGGTTTCGCAGCGCACCATCTCGCTGGACAGCCCGATTACCGAAGATGGGGACACGACATTCGGCGATCTGATTCAGGATCGTTCCACCGAGTCTCCGGAGCGAGTGGCCACGGGCAACATCCTTACAAGGGAGATCGAGGATATCCTTCGAACCCTGACCGAGCGCGAAGAAGTGGTTCTTCGTCTGCGGTACGGCTTGGGGGATGGACAGCGCCACAAGCTGGAAGAAGTCGGCGAGCGATTCGGTATCACCCGTGAACGTGTCCGCCAGATCGAAACCAAGGCGATTCGGAAACTGCGTCACCCGTTGCGTGCCCGAAGGCTGAAGGGATTTCTGGACCGCCTCCTGGATGAGATGAACTGAGAACGTTCTCATCTTAAGTCCAATAGAATCAACCCACTCTGTATCTCCCCCAATCTTTGGGGGAGAGGGCTTGGCGTTACCCTCCCCAAGACCGGGGAGGGTAGGGCGGGGTTAACGAGCGCCGACCGTCATAATGACTCGTGTTCTGTTCATCGCGCACAATGGATACGGTTATCCGCACAGCCGTGTTCGCTGCTATCATTTCGCGCGGATGCTTTCCCAATATCCCGATTTCCAGACCTCCGTGCTTTCATTCCGGCAGGATCTGGCTCCCCATCTGTCCGAGGAAGCGATGTATTTCGACCTTCGTGACCGGCATAAACTCGTTTTGACCCTGAAAGCTATCCCCCGCTTATTGGCCGAACGGCATTCCCTGATCTATATCCAGAAAGCCCATTTCCATTCCGCCGCACCGTTTTTCCTGCACCGACTGGGATTTCTGCCCCGCTATGTATTTGACTACGACGACTATGATATTCCTCTTTCCAATTTTTTCGGGCGGGGAATCTGGAACCGCATCTTCTTTGGATCGAACCGATGGGATGAGATCACGTATCGTCATGCTCGCCGGGCACTGGGATGTGTTGCGTCCAGTTTTCGCCTGAAAGAGTTTCTAAGTGAATATCATCCCCGTGTTGTCCGTATCCCCACGGGCGTCGATGCCGACCGGTTCACGCCGGGCGAGCGGATGGACCCTGATGTGGTATATCTCTGGAACGGACTGATTTGGGGAGAACCGATATATCAGAATGTGCAGATGATTCTCCGCCGGTTTCCGGAAGTGGTCAGGGAGGTTCCTGGTGCGAGGTTGTGGATTGTGGGCGATGGCCGCTTATGGGACCGATTGCAAGCGGATCTTGCGGACAGAGTGGACTTTCCAGTGAAGACAACCCGCGCTGTTCCGCCGGACCGGATGCCGGAAATCCTGCGTCAGGCGGATGTCGGCTTGCTGCCCATTGCGGAAGATACCGAATGGGCTGCCGCCAAAAGTCCCACCAAACTGTTCGAGTACATGGCAGCCGGTCTTGCCGTGGTGGCGGGTAATATCGGTGAGGTTCGGCATGTGATCGAACACGGTAACGATGGCTTTCTGGCACAGAACGAGGAAGAGTTTGTCGATTGCCTGGTTCGGGTGGGCCGGGATGCCTCTTTGCGGAAGCGGATCGGCATGAATGCCCGGCTCAAAGCGGAGCGGGAATACTCTTTGCCGGTTCTCGGTTCACATCTCGCGGAGTTTCTGCGAAGCCTTCTCCAGTAACGGGGCGATGGATTCCATCCCCTCGCGCATCTCGCGAATCCATTTCACGATCTGATCCCTCGCCTTGTCATTTGTGCTGGAATCTGTCCCACCCATCAGCCCGATTCCGTGGACATGTCCCAGAATCTCTGCCGCGCTTCCTTCCGCCTGGGAAGCCGCCAAGCGGATTCCCGGACAAGTCTCCAATGCCTCTGCCACTTGCTTCAGAACGGGAATCATACGTTGCCGGAACTTACGGGTGTCACGAGTGTCCACACGCCGAGCTTCTTTCTCCCATTGTTTCAAACGATTCCGATCGGACTCGATTTCGGCTACAATCCGGGCGATTCGGCGGGTTGTTTCCTTGTTATCCGTGTTGGGTTGAACAGACGGAACTTCGGCACGGACGTCACAAGCACGATCCAGAATCTCCTCGAAAGGCATCGGGACCGTTCCGGAAATTTGTGCACCGTCCAATGACGTGTTGTATACAAGGCCACCTGTTGCGCGAATGAGCTCGCCAAGGTTGGCGCAAAACATTCGATAGAGATGACTGGTGCGGACTTGGCCGCCCCGGTTGTTCGGGACAAGGTACTGCGCACTTGTATGAGGGCTTTCCAGATCGACTTCCTCCTGCATTGCGCCGGCTGCATAAAATCGTTCCCCCGGAAAGGAGAGGTCCGTTCCAACCAGAACGATAGGACAGCAACCCATGATTCGCGCAAGGTGATATGCGCAATCTGTGGTCGAGCCTAGAGAAATCAGCGATCCGAGGCGGTCCGACAGGCCCAGCAGTTCCAGCAACAAGGACGCACGGATCGGGCGGTCCGTCGCGCCGAGATGATCGAAGAAGAAAGCGCTTCCGCCATATAATGCGGGAATAGAGGGATGGACGCCGGGGTAACTTACCAGGAAACCCGAATCTTCCCGTACATTATCGAAATGCAGGCGGTTCAAGTCGGTGTGATCCACCGATACAACAAGATGGTAATCAATCCCTTCACGCCTGAGAATACGGGCAGCGGTATCCACCGCGATAATATAACCTTTCCGACTGGCCTCCCGCAGCCGTTCAAGATGTTCGGTGAGTGTGGGACCGGGAGCCACAACAAAAGCGGGCGCTCCGACACCCACAGCGCGCAGCTCGGAGACGCCGGGTGATCGCACAACAGTGGGGAGATTCTCCAGGATGTTTCTCAAGATAAGTCCGGCCTGCGTACGAATGGTCCTCTGCCTGACCTGAACCTCCCCCAAGGCCGCCTGGATTTCCTGTGCCAGTTCCGCCAGATACCCGGAGTAGTAAGTCTGGAATCCGGGCAAAGTGAGAATCCGAATTCCCTGTCCTGCGAACCGATGCCGCGCCGGACCCTCTGCAAGGTATCGAGCGGTTTCCCGGGGTGTGGTCCCCGCCAACCAGTAGATATTCCCGGACCGAAACAGGGCGGACAGATCCATTTGATGCAGGACAGTGGCAAACAAATCCAGGTCCGGTTCAACGGCCGTAATGAGCGTCTCCGGCCCTGCGTGACAAGCAAATTGGTGAATATGGTAGGCCAGCCCGATACCGAGAATAAGCACATTGCTGTTTTGGAGATATTCGGGCGGCAGGCCGCTCAGCCAGGATTGCGCCTCGGCCAGCGGCCGGTTCGGATGATGAAGAGGCAGGATATTTCCCCGTTCCATTTCAACAAGCAAGGTGGGAGCGTTTTCCCGGCTGGGAGCAAGACGACACACCGGACGATCTGTCGGCGTACAGGCGGATAGTCTCTGTGCTGTATCCGGGGCGCACAGGGAAAGCGCATCAAGGTTCCGACGGAAAATGGGAGTGAACATGGTTATTGTTGTCCGAGTGTGGGCCGATCACTGCGATGTCCCAAGGGATTTGATGAGATCGCCCAGCAGGGTTTCCGTGTGTTGCAAGGCATCGCTGAGACGTCCGCAGCGGATACGGACCTCATCCAGCCTGTTCTCATTCGGGATTTCCGCCGACTTGCAGCGGAAGGCATCTACCAGCGCCGATCCCGCGACCTGCTCGACAAAGAATTCGAGAATATCATCCCGCATCAGCTGTTCCGAGGTCCTTTCGATAAGGCTGCCGGTTTCAGCGGACCAGGACGGCCCTGCATCATCGACCCGCGCCATGCAATCGAACAAGGCTTTTGTAGCCTCTTTTAGCGCCGTGATCTTGTCTTCAAATTCCCGGCGTATTGGAGCGAGGTCCGATTTCGCGGGGCGTTTGAACAAAGTCGATCGAAAATCCTGGATATCGATCTTCTCAACCGCATGGCGGTAAATAGCCTCCTGCAGGGCAACCGGTGTTGTACCCGCGATACGCGCACCTCCCTCCGTGGCGTCGATTACCGGAGCGCCCAGCATGGCGACGTTTTCTTCCATGGCGTGCAGATAATCCAAAAGATAGCGTACGGTCGGCACGGGCTCACCCAACACGCCATTCACCCAAAAAATAGGCTCCTTGCGGTATTCTTCTCCATCAATCGAGGGATACATTGCATGTTGATGGTCGTCTCGGATAAACCGGACAGTTCTGCGGACCGCGGCAGTATCGAAGTGGGTATCGCCGGTCTGCGGATCGAGCGCCAGATCCTGGCCTACCAGGATAATCGGTCTGCACCCCCAGTACGCCGCGATGTTCATGGCCGTTTGTGAGACCATGAGTCCGGGACGGATCAACCCTTTCCCGCCGCAGGAGCGATCCAGCCATTCAAAAAACGGGGAACGACGCGCGGAATAAGTCAGCGCACATCCGGGAAACCGGTCCGGGATCGTGGGATGACAACAGATATCGTAAATCAGCGAGACACCGGTTGAAGAATAATTCTTTTGTGGGAAGTGGCGTTCATTCAGATCACTGGGATCGACTGTAACGACGAAATGCGGCTGAATCCCCTCCGCCAGAACCCGTTCGAGCGCCGTGTCGCAAACCAGGATCAGCGCACGGTTGCGGAGATTCTTCAATTCCCTCAGATTCCGTTTGAGAGAAGGACCGGCGGCAACGATGATCGCCGGTTTGCCTTTCAGGAGTCCGCACCCCGGTCCGATCCCCGGAGTGTCCGCATATTTCGGGAGGTTTTGAGCCAGATTTCCCGCAGTTCGCGGACCGTCAAGCAACACCGTGGTCATAGATCCCTTGAGGCGCTGCCAGGAGAGGTCCAATAAAGACCTCATACGTTTCATCCAGTCCGGAAACAGCTCCGCCGTGGCCGGGTTCACCAGCGCCCCCATTTCATTCGCAATCAGCTCCCAGCGCTTTGCATAGAGAGCCTGTTCAATTTCTCTCGAGGATACATGACCGATCAGGAAATGCACACCGGGCGCCTCCAGAAGCGGCTCCAGGTCCACATATTGACACGCCAGCCGAAACAGGTGGACCGATGGGTCCAGGAGCAGCATTTCGTGAGGAGGATTTGGCTCCCTTTGCGACAGAAGAAGCGGGAGATATCCCATCCCGATTCCGAAGATGCAGAGGTTCCAGGCCACCCGGGCTTGATCGGAACTCTCGATAATTTTGCGTGCATGTCCGATGGGATCATCTGGGGGGTGAAGCAAATGACCTTTTCCCCCTCGAAAGAGCGCGGCATTCGGAACCGTTCCGGTATTCAAAACCGCACGAATGTGCGGATCATTCGGTTCCCGTTGAAGACGACGGGCCAGAATGGGAAATCGCCGCAACAGGATTTGCAGATTCTTTTCGTACAGCTCCACAATTCTCAATCATCCGGCAGAATTTTTCACGCAAAAAAAACTCTATCCTCTGCCCGAATAATTGAGAAGGTCGATTGACAGCAGGCCACGAGTTGGAAAAGGCATGAGGAAATCCGCTCTTTCCAGCCGCTGACTCAATGATAATCTTCCCGGAGGGAGAGAGAATGACCGGGAAGATTTCTAGAGGTCCCTGCAGGGCGCGGATTGTGCGGCTCAATCCATTGTCCCAAACCGCATCAATGAGCGTTCTTGAATGCAAGGAGAGTGCGCAACAGTATCCGCAGATCGAGCAGCAGGGACCAGTTTTCGATATAATAGATATCGTAACGGGTTCGCTCCTCGACCGAGGTATCTCCCCGCAAACCGTTCACCTGCGCCCAGCCGGTGATCCCGGATTTCACCATATGACGTCGCATATATTTCGGAACGGATTCCTTAAATTTGTTGACAAAAAACGCTCGCTCCGGACGCGGTCCGACAATGCTCATATCGCCGACCAGCACGTTGAACAGCTGCGGAAGTTCATCCAGGCTGTACTGCCGAATCCACTTCCCGACACGGGTTTGCCGGGGGTCCTCGGAAGTGGCCCAAACCGGGCCGGTTCCCGCTTCGGCATCCCGGATCATAGATCGGAACTTAAACATGTTGAATACCCGCCCATCATTGCCGATTCGCTGTTGAACAAAAAGGATGCTCCCTTTCGAGTCCAGACGGATCAACGTGGCGATGACGGCCATAATCGGCGAGGCGACAATCAGCATAACCGAAGCCAGGATCACATCGATCCCGCGTTTTACGAATCGTGCGCCGCCCTGCAACGGCGTCTCTCCCAACGAGATGGTCGGCACATACCCCAATTCCTCGATATCCATCTTCATGCTCAATGCATCAAAAATCTCCGGCAGGACCTGAAATCGAATCCCGTGACTTTTGCATTTCCGGATCACATGCAATGCGGTGTCGCTCTCTTTTTCGGAAAGTGCGATCAGGAGATGCTCGATGGAGCGTTCCTTCAGAATCCTGTCCAAATCGGAGAGCTTTCCGAGCAGCGGCGCACCGGGATTCTCCGCCTCTTCCGCTCCGGTCCGGATGATCCCGGCTACCTGGTATTCGGAGCCACGATTCGTGTAAAGCCGATCCAGCACCATCTGACAGGAATCTAAATCTCCCAGAAGCACTGTCCGTGTAAACCCGATTCCCCGCTGGATCAGCAACTCGTATGCCTTCTGACAGAGCAGATTGAAGCTGACAAGCATGAACACCGTTAAGGGAACCGAAAAAGCCACGGTCATACGGGAAAACGACACCCCGCGATAATTGAACAGCGCGGCCATCACAAACACGTAGGTCACGATCACCGCAACCAGGAACCCCGTAACGCTGACCGAGCGTTTCAACCCATACCGGTATGCATAAATCCCAAAACGGTCAAAGCAAACCACCCCAACCAGGGCGATAAACAGACCCAGCTTCAGATACAACCAGGCGCTGGGATAATCGATGGGCGGGAAGAGGGCCGTAACCGGATAAGAAAACCGGATCGCAAACGCTCCCATCATTCCCGATACGAAACCGATGGAATCCGCCAGGAATAGAATCAGCAGCGGAACAACATAACGGTCTCTTTTCGGCTTCATGCAAAACTCCTCCACTCCTTCCAGATGCTCGCATTCCGTGCAAATCCTTCCACTGCGAACACCGGTTTCAAAGTCTATTGCCGCCTCCGTGAAATGTCAAATCCGACATGCCCGCAAAGAAAACCTTGACCGGTCGTACCGCTTTCCCCGGTGCCGCATCTTTCGGGCAACTAAACCATCACCAGGGTGATTATAGAGAATCCCTCCTCCCTTTGTCAATGAAAATGCGCTGCAACTTCAATGAAAACAAATCCTCGTTCGTACATTCCTCAAACATTGTCCTCCTCCGTTGGGGCTAAGACAGCACATTACTTGTACAGAAATCAATAGAGACTTTTTGGGAGAAAATGTAACGAAACATGACCCCATTCTTGACATGGGCTGAGAGGAAGCCTACGGTTTTGCTTAATCCTGGCCGGAGGGTGAAGGGGTCCCCCACCGGTCACTCAGTCTCACACACATGGGGTTCAGTCAGAATGGGCAACATAACCATGGAAGACGTGGCACGCCATGCGGGCGTGTCTCGCGCAACGGTATCCAGGGTACTCCGAAATCTCCATGAAAGCACATCTATTCCGATCAGGGAAAAGACGCGGCAAAGGGTCTTGGCAGCGGTGAAAGAACTGGATTATTGTCCGCATTTTCTGGCAACCAGCCTCGCTTCGGGCAAGAGCCGTACTGTCGGGTTTGTATGTCCCGAGGGTGGATTGCGAGATTGGGATTTGGCTGAGATACACCAGGCGGTCGCCACAACCTTATTTGCATACGGGTATCACGTCATGATCCCACCCCTGAAACCGGAGGGAAATCCGGCATGTATGGCAAGGAATCTGCTTCGCAGTGGCCGGGCGGACGGGTTGCTGGTCTGTTGCATGGACGTGGATGAACACTGGGATCGGCTTTGCAGCCAGGAGCATGATCGTGTGGTTTTCATCAATTCTTCTGTCTTGCGCGGGAAAGCGGCACACGTTGCGACGGATGATCGACAGGGAGGGTCTGCCGCCACCCTGCACCTGCTTGATTCGGGTCATACTCGAATTATTTTTGTCGGCGATCTCACACAACCGCCTATTCGAAATCGCCATCTCGGTTATCAGGAAGCATTTCAGGAGAGAAACCTGTCCTGCGATCCTGAGTGGACAATGAACTTGGTTGCTCAGGACTTTCATCCACAGGAAGTGGTTGAACGTTGCACAGAAAGGTCTGAACCGGTTACGGCGATTTTCGCGGGAACGGATTATCTTGCGATTCGCCTCCTAAAGGCCGCATCCGATTCCGGAATTTCCGTCCCCAGCCAACTGGCGATTATGGGATTCGATGATCTCTGGCCTTCGGCGTGCGTTTCACCCGCGCTATCGACTGTCCATCGGGATGCCGAGAGAATCGGGCAGGAAGCAGTCGAGCATCTTCTGCAAGGCATGAGCGGTCATGCCCTGTCAGAAGAGCCGTGCCTCATCGCGTGCAGCCTGGTCCTGCGTGAGAGCGCCTGAAAGTCGAATCAAGGCTTCCCGCAAATGTGGAACATTCAGACCATGAAGGGCCGAGATGACGTGGATTCGATCTTGTTCCACCCCGGTTTGTCGAATGAACTCCTCCAGAATAATCTCCAGATCTCCCTCTTGAAGGAGGTCCAACTTGTTCAGAGCAATCAAAGACGGTCTCGAGAGAATCTCGGGATCATAGGCACGAATCTCCACGAGAAGCTGCTGATAAGTGACGGCAGGAAATGAGGGGTCTGTGGGTGAAAGTTCCAGCACAAACACAAGCATTCGAGTCCGCTCGATATGGCGGAGAAAATCCAGCCCCAAACCGAGACCCTCGCTTGCGCCCTGGATGATACCGGGTATATCGGCAACAACGAGACCGGTTCCATTGGAGACCGGGATGGTTCCCAGGATGGGATGCCGTGTCGTGAAGGGATAAGAGGCGATTCGGGGACGGGCGGCGGTCATGGCAGCCAGCAGGGTCGATTTTCCTGCGTTTGGCAAGCCGACCAGGCCGACATGCGCCACAGTTTTGAGTTCAACCAGGAGTTTGAATTCCTCACCCGGAGTTCCCGGCTCCGCGAATCGGGGAACCTGCCGCGATGGAGTAGCAAATCGGGCGTTCCCCCGTCCCCCGTGTCCCCCTTTCGCCACAACCGCTGTTCCGTCCGTATCTTCCATATCCACAAGCAATTCCTGCGTTTCATAGTCACGGACCACCGTGCCTGGAGGGACGAACAGAATCACGTCTTTGCCGGAACGCCCGTGTCGGTCGTTTTTATCGCCATGACCTCCATCCTCGGCGCGGTAGAAGGGTTTAGAGGCGAGAGATTCCAGGGTATTCCTGCCGGGATGGACCTTGAAAATAATACTCCCGCCATCACCGCCATCGCCGCCATCAGGTCCGCCACGTGGCACGAATTTCTCCCGATGGAACGAGATGCACCCGTTCCCTCCATCACCTGCTTTGACCCGAATAACTACTCGATCAATGAAATCCGTCTGGCCGGGACACATCCGAATCCTCCCGAAATAAGGAACGGGGGAGTTTGTCGAAATGACATTCTCCCCGGTTGAAGGACTATCAAATACAGTGGGACTTAGTTCTCCACCGCGATTTCGTCGATTCTCAGTACGGTGAACGGCTGTCGATGTCCCTTTTTACGCCGGTAATTCTTACGTTTCTTCATCTTGAAAATGACAACTTTGGGGCCGAGACCCTGGGTAACAACATGCCCTTTAACTTTGATGTTAGTGACAGTAGGTGTACCGACAGCGAGGCGTTCCTCATCGGCATACATCAGCACGCGGTCCAGTTCCACCGCCTCGCCGACATCCGCAGGGATTTTCTCGACATGAATCTCGTCTCCCGGCCGAACACGATATTGCTTGCCGCCGGTTTCAATAATGGCGTACATAGAAGCCTCCAAACCATTCGGGTTGAACATCGGAAAATTATCGGAACAAATAAGATACCCATGCGACTTGACGCCGGTCAAGTGTGGACACCGGACATCGAGTCCCTTCAGAAATCTGCCCGATTGTATTCCTCCACAATTTGGGACACGCGCTCGAGTTTGCGGAACTCGGAATCCGGCGGAGCCTCATCGGAAATGCCCAGCACCAAGTGAGGGTGAAGGCGTTCTATCAGCTCTCGTACCTCTCTTTCGAATTCCTCCATGGACACATTCGGGAGAAACGAGATCGCGCAGATTCCATCCACCAGCACAAGATCCGATCCCATGTATTGTTCCACCATTTCAAAGGTAGCGTCACCCATCGGTTTGAAGGTAATTGCTTCCAGACCATCCATCCCGGTTTCGCGGGCGTACGGCAGGATGGTTCGGACATCCCCATCCCAATGGGAATAGGTAAATCTTCCCGCCTCGTGGAAAATCTCGTTGCGTTGATGATAGGAGGGCATTACGTATTCTTTCAGCAAAGGCGGCGGCAACATGTCGCAGTGGACGTTGTCGCCGTAATTGATGAATTCCGCCGGAACCTTGAGCAGTTCCCGGCAATATCGCCGATCCGCCTGATCGATTAACCGAACAAGCCCACGGATCTCTTCCGGGCGGTCATGCAGGAAATAAATCCCTTGCTCGAATCCGGAAAATTCAAGAAAAATCCGCATCAGGTTGACACGCGGCACCAAAGCGGTGGGCACGGCCCAATCCGCGAATTTCGTCTGCTCCGAAATATAGAAATCGACATCCGCCTTGTACTCGGTACCCTCAATAACATACTCAATCACACGGAGATCATCGGGA
>JAKPRU010000103.1 GCA_029557025.1 Candidatus Omnitrophota bacterium
ATCCTCCCAAGATTCTCCATCGGTCCTATTCACCTCATCTGTCCTATTCTTTTCTGCTGAAGCCTCCTTTGCCGACAACCTCACTTCTCCTCTTCCGCGCTCATCACAATTCGTCCGTTCACTTCCACATGGTCGATAATCCCCATGATCAGTTCACGAATGGGGGCAATTTCAATCTGAAACACCTGTTGAGCCGCCCCTGGAGCCGAACCGACCAGCACCGTATCGCCTTCCCCGGCTCCGACCGCATCCACTGCTAGAACTGAGGGGCCATCCGGATTTCCTTCCAGGTCCAGCGGTTGAATCAGGAGCAGTTTCCTTGCATGGTAGGCCTCATGTTTCAGGGTGGAGACTGCGCTTCCGAGCACTTTTGCTATTCGCATCGTTGAAACCCATTAAGAAGATTGTTCGTTATGATAGCGTATCGACACACAATCCCGGAGAGAGAGTCGCCGTTTTCCTTGCTTCCCTCTTGCTCAGTGGGATCGTTGCGAGTACTGTATCATCGCATAATATCCGGTTGGAAAACAATACAACGGAGTTGAGCAATGGTCGAGATGATTCAACGAGATGACCGGAATGAAGTCACCATTATTACCGTTCCGGCAAGATTGGACGCCGTATTGAGCGAAAGTCTCAATCAGTTGTTCGGCGATCTGATGGCGGAGGGTCGATGCAAGGTGGTTGTCGATTGCCGACATCTGGAGTTCCTGAACAGCATTGTCATCGGAATTCTGGTCGGTTTTCATCAGAAAGCCACCAAAAAGGGCGGCAATCTCAAGTTCGCCAATGTCCCGCTTCCCGTGGAAGATGTCTTCCGTCTGACCAAGTTGGACCAGGTATTCAAATGGTATCCGAGCGTGGATGATGCGGTGGCCGATTTCTGAGGCGTTGCTTATTCCGACTCTCTCCGGGAAAAAGCGGAGAGTGCTTTTCGCTCGACAGGTCTCTTCTCCGGGAAGGGTTTGATCTATGGATGTGATGGATGTTCGTGTGCGCGAATATCGGGCAATCGCGCGCTTCAAATCCGATCCCGTAGACCTTTCTGCAGGCGCTCATTGCCTTGTCGATGTGGAGGATGATCGGGAACTCGCTACGGTTCTGCGTCCCCGCTACGAATGGACCGAAGATTTGCCCCCGGAATTGGGTGTGTTTTTTGTTCGTCCGGCGGAGGATGCTGATCTCGCCCAGTTTTATCAGAATCGGCAGAAAGAGCGTGAGGCCTTCGTCCTTGCCCTTCAGAAGATCAAAGACCGTGAACTCCCCATGATCCTCGTTGCGGTGGAACAGACACTGGACGGGAAAAAGATCCGTTTCTATTTCACCGCCGATGGCCGAATCGACTTCCGGGACCTGGTTCGCGATCTGGCGCACATTTTTCGAACCCGAATTGAAATGAGGCAAATCGGTGTGCGAGACCGCTCCCGCAAGGTCGGCGGATTCGGACCCTGTGGCGAGCAACTCTGCTGCAACCGGTTTATCAGTACATTCGATCCCATTACGATCAAAATGGCCAAGGAACAGAACCTGGCGCTTAACCCCTCCAAACTGTCCGGGGTGTGCGGACGTCTCAAATGCTGCCTGGCCTATGAGGTCGATACCTACCGAGTCTGTCGCAAAAACTTTCCGAATCCCAACCAGGAAGTGACAACCCCCATCGGAAGCGGTGTAGTGATCGAGCAAAACGTCATCAAGGGAACTGTTACCACTCGTTATGAAGGTGGCCAGGCTCCCCGCGAATGGCCCATCGAGGATATCAACTTCCGGCAATAAGGTAGACACGCACAGAGGCCTGTCCCACTCCTCAAGAGGGCTTGGTGGGCGGCCGTCCATGCCCGGCAATCGGCGAAAAGGCAGGAATACACGAATGTCCCATGGTTCATTCAAAGACCTCTTGAAACACCGCGGGTTTCATTCGTTCTTATGGACTCAGTTCCTGGGTGCTCTGAACGACTGCATCTACAAAATCGTTGTGTCCATGATGGCGCTGGACGTCGCAGCGCAGGCTGGCGGTGGAAGCGGGTATCTGCCTCTGGCCAGTGCCGTGTTCAGCTTGCCGTTCCTGCTCTTTTCGGGTTATGCGGGGTATTTCGCGGATGTCTATTCCAAGAGATCCGTGATCGTGATCGCGAAATTCGCGGAGATCGTCATCATGGGGCTGGCGTTCTGCATGTTTTTTGTTGGGCGCATTGAGTGGATGTTGGCCGTGCTGTTCCTGATGGCGGCTCAATCCACCCTGTTCAGTCCGGCGAAATACGGAATCCTCCCGGAGATACTCCCGGACAGGGACCTGTCACGTGCAAACGGCCTCCTGGAGATGACCACTTTCGCTGCCATTGTGTTGGGGACTTCCTTCGGCAGCATGTTGTTCGCGTTCTGGAAAGACCGGGTGTATCTGATCGGGCTTGTGGTTATCGCCATTGCGGTGATCGGTTTCCTGACGAGCCTTGGGGTCACGAAGGTTCCGGCTTCCGGCGCGGTCAAGAAGTTCTCCTTCAATCCCTGGGGTGAGATTATCACCGGCACACGCCGATTGTATGCGCTCCCGTCTCTCCGGCTGACCGTGATGGGCATCTGCTATTTCATGTTTCTCGGTCAGCTGCTCAATATGAATATGATGCTGTTCAGCAAGGAGGTTCTCGGATCCAATGATGTTCGGACAGGGTTGCTGTTGACATTCCTTGCTGTCGGAATTGGGACCGGAAGTATCCTG
>JAKPRU010000135.1 GCA_029557025.1 Candidatus Omnitrophota bacterium
CTCCTTGGAAGCGGATCCGCGGGTCCAGCCACAGGAGCAACAGGTCGCTCACCAGCGTGCCGAAAATGCCCAACAAACTGAGTACCATCAGCATGGATCCTGCCAGGAAAAGGTCTTCATTCAACAACGCGTAAAGCATCAACGGCCCAACGGTGGGCAGAGATAATACGATAGCTACAATAGCATTACCCGAAACCAGCATGGGGAACAAGTCTCCAATGCCGGAAATGAACGGGTTTAACGCGAGCCTTACCGGATATTTTAAAAGCAGTTTCGCCGGACGGACCCCTTTGGCTCGCGCGGTAACCACATACGGTTTTTTCAATTCATCCAGCAGATTGGCGCGCATGACGCGAATCATCCCGGCCGTACCCGAGATGCCCAGGATGATGATGGGAACCCAGATATGACTCAGCAGGTTGATCACTTTCGCCCAGTCCCAGTTGGGTTGGGCGGCGTACTGGGGGGAGAACAGCCCGGACACTTCAATTCCCAGATATTTTTTGCTGAAGAACATGACCAGAATCGCCATCAGGAAGGGCGGTACGCACATGCCGACAAATCCGATGAAGGTCGCGACGTAATCTCCCACGGAATATTGTCGTACCGCGGAATAGATTCCAATGGGCACCGCGACGGCCCAGGTGAACAGCACCGCTCCAAACGCCAGCATTACGGTCAGAAGAATTCGATCTCCGACTTTCTGATTCACCGGCTGGGAATCTTCCATGGAGCGTCCGAGGTTCCCTTGCAGCAGGCCCGTATCTTCCGGTCTGAAAATCGTCCATTTTTCTGTTTTGGGGCCGTGGGTTCCGGCGTCCATACTGATTTTCTGCGGGAGGAACCAATACAGGCCCATCCATCGCGCGTACTGTTCCACGACGGGTTTGTCCAGATAGAACTGGGACCGCAATTCTTCAATCATTTTCAGGTCGGCCTGGTCTCCCTGTTCCTGCAGTTGCATGATGCGCGAGGTCAGGTAATCGCCCGGCGGAAGCTGGATAATGCTGAATACGATCACGGAGATAATCGCCAGTGTCGGAACCATGATCAGCAGGCGCCGCCCGATATAGGGATACCGAAACGCGATTAACAGGAGGAAAAGAATCAGGATGCCCAGGAAGGAATATCGAATAAGGCGGGTTACCAAAATGCCCGATTTTTCACGGCTGGCCTGG
>JAKPRU010000147.1 GCA_029557025.1 Candidatus Omnitrophota bacterium
ATGCTCCTTGCGGGTCCACGGCAGCCAGGAACCCGCGCCCCACGCGCCCATCAGCACGGTGTCATACACGGTGACTGGAATGTCCGGAGGAAACGGCGTGAACGAAGGCGCGTAACCCACCGGCAATTGGCGGCGCAGGCGGGCGCAGGGAAGGGAACCGTACACCTGAACCGTTCCCCGGGAAGGAGCGAGGAGGCCGGCGAGGGTTTCGAGCAGAGCCGTTTTTCCGCCGCCCGCGGGCCCGATGATCCCTAAAACATCTCCCTCGCGCACATAAAAATCGAGGTGCTGGAGGACCGGCCGGCCCGGATGGTGCACGCTGGCATTCTGGAGATCCACGGCATGCGCCGCCCGGCTTCGGGTCTCCGAATTCCGCCACTCCGGTAACGCGCGCCGCCCATCCGGCTGGACCATGGATTCCACTCCCAAGGATCTCCTATCAAGCCTATTTTATCCCTTTACGATTGAAATGCCTCCGGGTCACGCCGGTTTCGTGACCGGCTCGCGGGAGGGAGCCTGGAGTGTTGACGTAAAAGGGATGAATCGAATGAAGAAAATCCAGGGCGGACACCGAGGTCCGCCCCTGCAAAAATTTCCTCATCCTGGCCCTCTTGTACACCCTTTCACGGGGGGGAGGGGGAAGGGAAGATCATTCCTCAAACCAACGGGAATGGAATCCGGAATGTTCCTACTTGAATTCCTACTTAATATTAATATCATAAAATCATAATGAAACTGACGGCTGATGAGCAAAGTTGGTTATACGCTTATCGCGAGGCTCTGGACCGAAAATATCCCAACCTCGTGGAAGAGTTCATTCTATTTGGTTCGAAAGCGCGGGGGGATGACCGCGAGGATTCGGATCTCGACGTTTTATTGATCATTCAGGATGGGGATTGGCGCCGCAAAATGGATCTTACCGATCTGGGTTGTGATCTGGCGCTGGGAACCGATACGGCTCCTTCCATTGTCATACTAACCCAGGCGGAACAAAGACTATGGGAGAGCAACGATTCGACATATCTGGACATTGTGCGAAGAGAAGGGATATCCCTGCGGTGAGCCACAAGTCTATCCCCTTCTATTGGCGGCGTGCGCAAAAGGCGTTGATCTCCGCTCGCATTCTAGTTGAGCATGGATTATACGAGGATTCTATCTCCCGTTCCTATTACGCGGTATTGCATGCCGCCCTGCTCGTCTATAACATCAAGACCCATTCCCATCCCGCTGTTATTCGAAATTTTGGGAAATATCTGATTACCAGTGGTGAAATTGAGAAGGAATGGGCTTTCATTTTATCTCGCGAAAATTCATTTCGTTCTAACGCGGATTATGCGGAGCAATTCGAAGCGGATCATGAACTCGCGAGACAATTACTTCAAGATGCGGATAATTTGTTACCCGGATGAAGACCTTCCTTTTATCCAATGGGATCAATTTGTGAAGTCGCATCGGCAAGTACGTAGTTTACCTTTATGCACTTTTAGGGAATGCTTATGGTGTGAGAAGTCCTCCGGGATGGGAATTCCGATGATTCTATTCTGAATTCTATGTAAATCCCAACCTTTCAACCAGTTTTTACAATATCCCGATCCACAATCCCAAGCCGTTACCGCCGCTTGACATCGGGGGGGATGTCCCCAAAAATGCGGCAAGCGTTTATTTCGCTGCCTTGGACTTCCGCCGGGAGGGGCACTGTGGAACAAATCAAAAAATCCAGTGTTTTTG
>JAKPRU010000166.1 GCA_029557025.1 Candidatus Omnitrophota bacterium
CTTGCCAAGGGAGTTCCAGAGTCCATAGAGCGATCGGGACCAGATCCGCCCGTCCTCGTGACAGTCGTTGACCAGATCATCGGGATATCGCAAATCTTCATCCACACGGCGCAAATACGGCGGTTCCGTGTCCGAATAGGCCGTGGCATCCCACTCTCCGATCAGTTCGCGATGGAATGTGCCGTCCTGGTCGTTTGTAAAGGCCCAGTAATCGGCGAAACCTTCACCAAGGGCAATGGATTCGTCCGTTGCGCCAAATTCAGGGATCTGGTCGTGTTGAATGACATGCCCGTATTCATGCAAAATAATATCCGCATCCTCGGCGTCATCCACTCCGCCGCTTCCAAATGTGATCCGGTTCAGATACTCGCTGTAATAGGACTGATCATCCGGGTAATTGTTTGTGATCGCCGTAATAGGAAAGTCGGCCACAGAATCGTAGCCGAGGCTGGTAAGGTATCGGTGGTTCCGGTCGATATGGTAATACGCCATGACCTGCTCGAACCAGATGTCGCTTCGATCATACAGGAATTTCAGTTCCGGCTCCCATGCACGATCGATGACTCCGATCACATTCACATACGGTCCGTAAAGATACCCGGCCGGATCGATGTCTTTCAGGGTTACTGTTTTGTACGCCTCCTGGGGAACGGCATCCGGAGAATCCGCCATATCGCGCAAAGTAAAATCGTGCATGGTCACGATCGGATTCGGATCGAAAACAAGTCCGACACCATCCGCATGACAGAGGTAATCCCGCTTTCGAAGCAGGCGTCCTGTTTCCGCATCGACCAGGACCTGAAAATCCCCTAGTGGCTCCGATGCAGGGATGCGGACCTCCCAGATTTCTTTTGGCGTACCATTTTCTGACCAGATTGCGCGTTCAGCGGAAGCCGCAGCGCGCAAGGACCGGATTCGGAGACCCTGCATAGCGGCCGAAATCGCATCTTGCGAAGCGATCATTGTGCTGGACCGGCGTGGGGTTGCGCCTGCCAGAGGTTGCAGCGAGCTGAACAGGCTCTGCACGGAACCCCCACGATCCACTGCGAGAACGAGACGGCCATCAATCACTCGAAGCCCCTGGCAGATCTGGTCGTAGTCCAGACGGATCAATAATTTCCCCTGTTTGACCGAGCGCAGCCGTGTTTCGGCTGAGGGATCGGTTAGACCGACCACTCCACCATAGGTTTCCAGGAATCGTCTGCCTGTATCGACGGCATCGGTTCCGTACATGCGGATGGAACCGGCGATCAATTGTCGAACGCGATCTCCGGTCCAGACTACATTCCACTTAGTTTGACTGTCAGACTGCAGGGCTGCCACGGATTGAGATACGGCCCCATTTGTCGGCTGTGCAGCTTGGCCGAGCGAAGGTATCACGAGCAGTGCAAGAGAGAAGAAGACTGCGAAATGTACCCGATCCATTTTTCCAGTAGAACCTTTCTATTATCAAAGAATATATAATAGCGGTTTTTTTTTGTCCAACCAATGGTTTGCCTTTTCTCAAGAAATTTCGGGGATTCAGCGACATTCATTCGGTATCGCCCACCACGCAACGTTTGAACGGTTCCGTTGACCCGGGCGAGCCGCGAAAGGACAATGAAATTCAAGGAAATGAAATTATGAGAGTGATACTGAACGGCAAAGAGCAGGACATACCGAACGGGTTGACGGTGGACGGCCTTTTGAATCATCTGGACGTGCGTCCGCAACGGGTGGCGGTTGAAATTAACCGGGTGATTGTCAAAAGGGACCGATTTGCTGAGACTTATGTGCAGCCGGGCGACACGATTGAGATCCTGCAATTTGTTGGTGGCGGTTGATAGAAAGGATTTGGATACCCATCATGTTGAATGACGATGTTTTGAGAATTGGCGAGATAACGCTTCATTCCAGGCTGATTGTCGGAACGGGGAAATACGAAACCTTTGAGTTGATGGAACGCGCGTTGTCCGAATCCGGCACGGAGATGGTTACGGTGGCGCTGCGTCGGGTGGATTTCAATGCAAAAGATCACCTGATGAATCATATCGATTTGAAGAGATACATCATTTTGCCGAATACGGCGGGGTGCTATACCGCTGAAGAGGCCATCCGTGTGGCTCGCCTGGGTCGGGAAATGGGAATTGGGGATTTGGTCAAGCTGGAGGTATTGGGTGATCCCGACACGCTTCTGCCGGACCCGGTCGGCAGTTTGGAGGCGACGCAAGTCCTTGTCAAAGAGGGATTTACGGTGATGGCATACACGAGCGACGATCCGGTGGCGGCAAAACGCCTGGCGGAAGCGGGGGCAACGGTGGTGATGCCGGCCGGTGCGCCGATTGGTTCAGGGCAGGGGATTCTCAATCCCAACAACATCCGGATCATCCTGGAGCAAGCCACAACGCCCATTATTGTCGATGCGGGAGTTGGGACGGCTTCGGATGTGTCCCGGGCGTTGGAGCTGGGGGCGGATGCGGTTCTGCTGAACACCGGGATAGCCGGTGCGAAAGACCCTGTGCGCATGGCCCGCGCCATGAAACATGCCGCAATTGCAGGCCGGGAAGCCTACCTTGCCGGACGGATTCCCCGCAAGCTGTATGCAACCGCCAGCAGCCCCCTGCTGGATTTTTAAACAACGTGTCGGACCGATTTCATCGGAACACGTTGTCTTATATTCCCAACCGAGGTGAACCTATTCATCAATGCTCAATTCAACAGAGCCTTCCCGCGCGGATTCCACGCTGATCTGCCATCTGATTGTCGCCCCGCAACAACAGTACCCTCTTCAGAAAAACCAGAGAGTTCATTTCGTCGATTCGTTGCATCCTCTTGCGATTGCGCCGCTTCGCGCGTGGGATCGGATTCGTCGGGCGGAGGGTTGTCCGCCGACCCTTGAGGAGTTCCTGGAGGCATACTGGCTGGGATTCGGCTTCCCGCGGTGGCTTGCGGGGCTTGGGGAGTTCTTTAAATGCGGGAAGTGCAGTCAATGGATAGAGAAAAAAGATCTTGCGGCCCATGCGGAGCGTTGTGCCCTGACTGTAACTCAGCGGGAAAATGTCATTCCCGACCCGCCGGAAGAGATTTACCTGTGCCCGGATGAGAAATGCGGATACTGGGACACGGGATACACGAAAATCCGCGCTCCACACCGATCCAAGTCGCACGGCGGAACCCATACCAGCCAGTCTTTCATCCTGGAAAACGACCCGGATGTTATCCTGGACCTCTGGATGCGACGGTATAACAGCGGGGTGCGCGACATTTTTCGTTGCGAGCTGTGCGACACCACGATCAGCGATTCCACCGCTGCCGTGAATCATTTTCTGGAGCATCATACAACGGTGCTTTCCCAGGACGATGTCTGGGGACGATTGATTGCTCCCAAGGAGCGCCAGGCCGAGCGGACCTTGGCGGATGCGGTTGCAGGGACCATTCGGGAACAGGGAATTGAAGAACTGATTGTCGCATTCTCGCCCTCTTTCCAGCGGAACTACCGCGATGTCATTGCACGCGGCAACCTTGCTGTGGCGAATGATGCGGATTTTTCTGGAAGTCTGAAGTGGGCCAAACCGGCGCAGCGGCTGATTGATGCGTATCTGGCGATGAATCGCTCTTCCCAGTATGCCTCGGATGCCGGTCCCTCATTCAAATCTGCTCCGGCTGTCCCATTAACAGGGAAACGGTGTCCGATTCGTTCGCAAACCGGTCGTACCTCCACAATGAAAATCCGTGTGCGCGACCTGATTCATCAGTTCTCAAGTTGAATCCCGTGGGCCACGACCGATGTGCCCAGAGCAACCTCTTTCAACAAGGGTTTTCGGTTGGAAATGCCGATCTCGACAATGGTGTGGGAGCAATTCAGCGTGAGAAACAAGACAAGGGATCTTTTTCTCATTGGGATTGTGCGTTTTCAAATGTGCAAGACGGTTTCAGCCGTCCCGCCCGTCGGGGTGAGGCGATTGGGCGGACCCTTTTTTCCGCGATCCCCACAGGATATCGATCACTCCCCACAAGTAGGATGAGATGATTACGAACAGAGGATATTTCAAATCCCACAGACTGAAGGTCTGACGGATCTCCGTGGCGCGCTCAATCAGGTCATCCGTGGGAAGCAGAGGTGTGTTCTGAATGCCGGCCATGACAAAGGAAAAGAGGTCCACGAACAACCAGCCAAAACCGACCAGGCAGCAAGATAGAATGAGAATGCCTTTGAGAAACTCTCGTCGGTAAATCTGTCCCAATCCCGGCGCGACGAGTGCGGAAAGAAGAAGCGGAGTCATTGCGTTCCATCCTCTGTAATGTCAAACGGCAAATCCAGATTTCGGGTGGGGTCAAAACGCTGACGGAGTCGGCGCTGAATGATTCGGAAAAGACCGCGTACCCAGTTTTCATAATGATAGTGTTTTTCCGTTCGGATGCAGCTCCGCCTCGCCGCTTCTTCGCGTTCAAGCGGGTGATTCAGGTAGTAATCGATCTTTTCTGCCAAATCTTCCTCGCTGCAGAAAGTTGGGACTTCATCTGGAACGGAATAAAAATTGCTGAGATTGAGCAACGGATCGCAGAGTTGAAATCCACCCGCCCGGGCGACATTGAACACGCGGTCGCTCGGAGTGTGAGTATTCCCCGGAGCGTGAAGATTGAGGTTGATCGCGCTGGAGGCGTACAATTCGGGGAGAAGTTCGGGATTGATTCTTCCTTTTAAGTAGGGGCGCAAGGGGGACTCGGGACTGAGGGCTGGGGATTCTCCCGCGAAAATCCAGGGTTGAAATGGGAGAACGGAGTTCAACAGACGTTGCCGATACTGAAGGGATGCAATTCGATTTGTCAGAAACAGCACAGCCCATTTTGCTTTCAGGGAAAGTGGCGGGTTGAAGTCCCTGAGTGCATTGTCCATCATCTCATAGAGCGTTTCCTTTCGTTCGCAGCGGACCATGCCTTGAGTCAGTTCCTCAACAACCGCCCATAATCCCGGATAGGGTCCCTCCAATTGCGCGCGTCGCATTTCAATATCTCCCGGCCGGAACTCCGCGATGCCTCCGACGAAGGAAAGCGGAACCTCATACTCGGCCGTTTTTTTTCCGACCCGGCTCAAGTGGCTGACAACCGGCAAAAAATCCGTCTCCACACCGGCGTATCTCTCCAAAATGCCGGTCATTTCAGCCAGCATCAACACAACAATGTCGTAGTGACAAAACCGGGTCCAGATTGGAAGTTCATGGTCTACCATAATGGAGACACGCGGAACCGGAAAGTCTTCAAAAACCTCCGGAGGGAGATATTCCGCCGACCCGAACATGACTGTCATTATCAGGTCCGGTTTTATGGTGCCGATTTGTTGGAATATATGATGTTTCAGAGAGGAAAGATCGGGATAATAAGCGGATTCGTCGCAGATTTCTGCCTTCAGACCAAGCCGCTGCATGGCATCGATGATGGATTTGAGGATCCATCCACCGGGTCGTCGGGGATAGAAGTTCAATCCCAGCACCTTACGGATCCGAAAGAGATCATGGTCCTGATAGTGCCGTCGGATTTCCGGCCCGCTGTTGACGGCCTGAGACTGATGATACTTGTGGTGTGAGTTCCGTATGATGTCCATCACATCAGATAAAGGTGGAAAACCGGCCTGGTTTGCCGACAGAGATCCTCCCATGACCAGGTAATACGTCTCTCCGGCAAGATCATGCTCCAGAAGGAGTGATGGCAGTTGTTTGTGAATTTCAGGGCCGAGAAACCATACGATATGTTCCGATTCAAATAGATCCCGAAAATCATACAATGCCATGCCTGCGAACAGGGGGGTGATCTCATTCTGGATGACAACAATCCGCCGTGAGAGGTCCTGATCCAGAAAAGGCCGGTTGATCGCCACCGCAAGCCCCATCCCTGTTTGATACAGATAAAGAATCCGTCCACCCCAGTCCCAAAATTGCGGAACGGAAGCCAGCAGCCGATCCAGTTCCTGGCGGACGGGCAATTTGTCGCCGTGCACTACCACCCACCCTTCGGGAGTCCGTATTCGGCAGGCCATCCAGGGAAAATCGTCTTGTCGAACCTCGACCGGTCTCGGCGGTTTGCCGGTGAAGAGCGGAGCCAGTTCGGGATGCGTCTTCCGCAAGACGGCCAGGTTTTCCTGAAAGCGCCCTTTCGGAAGACGTTCGAATGGAATCCACGGCCTTCTGTTCATGTGGCTGTATCCGGCATTTCTATCGGCTTGGCCTGCGATCTCCGCATCGGTGACGAAGCGCCCTCGAATATGCTATCCTTTCATTGTGGCTACAACCAAACCCACACACGGGAGGACAGAACAATGAATCGCGCTATCCGAATCTTTTTTTCAATCGTATCGATCTGCCTTCTGATTCTCACTGCAAATGATAGCCGGGCGCAAGGGGCGGAGCTGGTTTCACTTGAATTGGGAACCGGTTATGACAAAGCAACCCGGGCCGTGGTGAACAAGTTGCCGGTCGAGCAGGCAACTGTGAAGCGTTCCGACACCGCTCAGATGGTCTGTGCAACGACTCTCAAATGCTCGGCAAGAACTTACATTTATCATGTCTGGCTGTATCGGGGTGATGAGCAAGTTGGCTCGGCGACAGGGGAGGTTCAGGTTTCGATTTATGACAGCGAGACTCGCACGACCGAAAAATATCCGCTGAGCGAGCTTCTGAACCGGACGGAGGACCTTCGTGAGCTGAAAGATGTCCGTGCGGCCCTGGTGGTCAAACTGCCCGTGAGACCTGCCCCTGCGTTCCGCACATACAGTGTTAAAAGGATCGACAGCGCTCCCTCCCTGGGCCAGTGGGAATGCCGGGTGTACAGCGCGAAGGAGAATCTGCTGGGAAAGCAGGCATTTACAGTTGTTGCGGAATGAAAAGTTGGCGTTGTTCGGAGATTGCGATATACTTTTTGTGTCCTGAAGCTGGATTGGCTTGACATACGGCCATGTCGAAAAGACCGCCGGCAGGGTGCCGGTGTACTCTTTCCTCCCTCTGATCCGGGAGAGGGTATCTTTTTCCCTCTCCTGTTGGGAAAGGTTCGGAGTGAGGGTCTGGTCGTTACAGCCATCGGGTTTGTGGATAAAATGGACTTGAATCTCGGCAAACCTGTCCAGTTTCGGGATGCCGACTCAGGAATCGGTTTGCGATGCCGATACCTATAACGGATCAGGCGGTTCAGCCGCCGGTTCTGGATTTTTCTGATTTGTGTTGTTCACCGCACGTCATGCTGGTTCGCGGATAGCGAACCCTCCTTGAGGACTATTTGAGGACGGAGGGCCGACCGGTCGTTTTCTGTCGGTTCGGCCCATTGTGCATGTTCGCGACTTGGTCGTTGCGAATCAGCGAAGATATATGCCCAGGAGTGGTGTCATGCCGAGCATTCGCCCGCACGAGGTTCTGTCAGAAGCGTGGAACGAGATTGAGGAACCGCGCCGCAAGGAGATATCCTCTCTGGTTCTGTTTGCCACGGCGATTATCTTAGCGCTTGCCCTGCTGACCTCTGATCCTGAGGATATTGCCGGCGCTGCCGGATCGCAGGACGGGGGCGCAGCGATACACAACTGGATCGGCAAACCCGGCGCTTATCTGGCCTATGCCTGTTTCGCGTTGTTCGGCTGGTGTGGAATGGCCCTTCCGATTGCCGTCGGGTATATCGCGGTATGTCGATTTCACGGTATCCGACGTCGGCAGATGGGTTGGGCGGAATACGCGGGAATTGTGCTTCTGCTGGCCTCCAGTTGTTCCTTCCTGTCGGCCTTTCATCTCTTAAGCGATCGCGCCGATGCGGTGGAATCGGCTTGGCACAGCGGCGGGGCGCTGGGATTTTTCCTGGCTCACCGGGTCCTCACGCTTGGAAAAGTGGGAGGGATGATTATCAATGTGGCGGTGTGGGTAATCGGATTCCTTCTGGCCACACCGTTTCTCATTTCCGATCTGTTGCGTGGGTCGTATCGGACCGGCATGGATCTCTATGACCGATGGCGCCGGCCGGTGGATGAAGAGGACATGGAGCGCGACCTGGAACCCCTGGAACCGTTCGACGCGGAACCCGCCATCCGGACAAAGGACTCCTTCGATTCCACCCTTCTCCCCCCCCTGAAAACCGTTGAGGAACTTGAAACGGAATCCGCTCTTCCGGAGTTTGATGACGAGTTGTCTCCGACATGCGGAAATGGAGCACCCAAAAAGAAACGCAAGGATGTCGAAGAACTCGAACCGCTGATTGTGACTAATGACAATTGTCACCCCCAGGAACGTGACCGGAGTGTCAATTATGTCGAGACTCCCAACAATGACAACTATCAGCTTCCGCCTCTTGCATTGCTGAAGAAATCTACCGGCGGGCAACCGGATCTGGCACGGGATGAAATCCTTCACAATTCGCGGATCCTGGAAAGTACCCTGAGTGATTTCGGAATCTCCGCCCGCGTAGTGGAAGTGAACTACGGACCCACCATTACCTGCTATGAACTGGAACCCGCCCCCGGTATCAAGATCAGTCGGATTGAAAACCTGGCGAATGACATTACCCGCGCTCTCAAAGCCTGCACGGTGCGTATTGTGGCGCCTATTCCGGGCAAGGGAACCGTCGGTGTAGAGGTTCCAAACAAGCACCGATCGGATGTATTTCTTCGGGATGTGCTGGGATCGGAGGTCTATCAGCGCCATCCGAGCAAACTCAAGATCGCGCTTGGAAAAACCATTACCGGCGAGCCATTCAGTTTTGATCTGCGTCAGGCTCCGCACCTGTTGATCGCCAGTGCGACGGGTTCCGGGAAATCGGTCTGCGTCAATTCCATTATCAGCTCGATTCTGTACAACGCCGCGCCGCATGAGGTGAAACTGCTGCTGATCGATCCCAAACAGGTCGAACTCGCGCTGTATCATGATATCCCGCACCTGCTGGCTCCCGTGGTAACCGATCCGAAACGGGCGGGCGCCGCGCTGCGCTGGGCGGTAGAGGAAATGGAAAACCGATACCGTTACCTGAAACATGCCGGTGTGCGCAATATCGGCGAATATAATGAAAAACGTAAACAGGACTATGCCGATGAGGAAATTGTTGTGCTGCCGTCGTTCCTGCCGTACATCGTCATTCTGATTGATGAGTTAGCCGATCTGATGATGATTGCCCGTGCCGAAGTGGAATCCATGATCGCCCGACTGGCGGCCATGGCCCGAGCGGTGGGGATTCACCTGGTATTGGCCACGCAGCGACCGTCGGTTGATGTTCTAACCGGCGTCATCAAGAATAACTTCCCTGCGCGGATCGCATTCCAGGTCTCTTCCACAACGGATTCCCGAACCATCCTGGATATGAAAGGCGCCGAATCGCTGATGGGACGCGGGGATATGCTGTTCACGCCCGGCGGCGCGGGCCGACCGGAACGTCTTCAGGGATGTTTTGTTTCCAGCGAAGAGGTTGCCCATCTCGTAGATTTTGTGAAAGATCAGCAAGAGGTACAGTACATCCAGGATGAATTTGTGCCCATTGACGAGGACAAAGAGAGCGAGTATGGGGAATTCTCCGATAATGAGGACTATGACGAGCTGTTCGACGAGGCGGTGCGGATTGTTCTGGAAAATGACTCCGCCTCCACCTCTCTACTCCAGCGTCGAATGAAAATCGGCTATGGCCGGGCTGCCCGCCTTCTGGACCTGATGGAGGACAGACAGATTGTCGGCCCGCCGCGCGGG
>JAKPRU010000168.1 GCA_029557025.1 Candidatus Omnitrophota bacterium
CACCATGTCCTTACGTCCGTAGCCCGCGCCGAACATAAAATGCCCCCACACTCGTCATTCCGGCGGAAGCCGGAATCCGGCATGAACGATTACCACTACTGTATGACAATCATCCGATGAAATTTCAAGTTGTCTACTGTAAATGCACCCCAGTCATCGTCGCGTGTTATCTTGGCCGACCCTCTTCCCTCGAACACGTCCATGGTGTACACATCCTGTGGGTTGCACAGTTCGCCCAGATTCAACCGAACCGTGCATTGTTTAATCGGTTCTGGCGGTGTGCTTTCGTTCAGCTCCCAGGGCGAAACGCAGTAATTTACGAAATGAATCGTCATGAGACCGTCCGGCCTGTAATAGATATGAACGCGAACCTCCGGTGGCAGGTCGGCCTTGAAATACATGCGCTCATAACGTTCGATAAATGCCGACCAATACGGATGCATATAGGAATCGGTTGCAGCCGATCGCTTCTTGAGCTGTTCAACGGTCGGCTCGACATCTTCGAGAATATCGGTGAACATTTCAACATCAATGGAGGTCGGTTTAACAAGCCGCGCCAAGTCCTTTACGTAGATGACCCGACCTTTACCGACGGTACAGTCATTTTCGCTCATACCGCGAATGATCCAGGGGTGCAGTCCCCAGGCTTGACGTTTGCGCTCGCGGTTCAGTTCGTCGTGGGTCGCCGTTTCTCCCGTGGCGAGTATGCGTCCGCCATCTTCTACATACTGCTTAACTGCCGCGCAGGCGGCGTTCGATAACCGGCTGACATTCGGAAGAATAATGGTGTCATATTGCCGGATGCGGTCGGTCGGCAGATCTTTCTTGAGAAGAACATCGAATTGCACATGGGCGTCCAACAGGGCGCGTCCCATCCGCATGGCGTCGGAAATATGCGCGTCGTGTCCGTAATGGCATTCGTCGGTATCGTACAGAAGTCCCACCTGGCTCCAGGGCCGCATGGCCGAAAGGAACTCTACATTCGTTCGAAAAAAGGAGCCGTAGGCTTTCCGTAAATCCTCTAGGCCAAGTGTGGATTCAATAAACGCGCCGCCGCCCCCCGCTGTCACCTCCGCGTAGGCTAACTCTGCCGGGTATCGTCCCCGCACGTATGGCAGAAGGCCGGGCTGGACGCCCAAGGCAAGACATTGCTTGTATTGAAGGGCATAGCTGACAATGGAGTCGGGGGCAATGCGACCGGGACCGAAATTTTCCTCCAGCATAATCAGCCGTGCCACGCGGCTCCAGGATTCGAGCGATTTCCCCGTGGTTTCTCTACCGATCAAACCCAGCGGTCGCGAAATGGATCCCCAGTTGGGTAGCACAAAAAAGTTCGGTTCGTGTTTCCGTCCCGCATCGCGAAGAAGATCGAGGAGTTCGGTTACACTGTCATGCCAATAGCGAACGGTTTCGGCATAAAGCAGTCCCTGACCCGGGTAGCCGAGCTGGAGCGGCCCTGTCAGGACTTGCGACGAAGGTCGGGCCGCCACGTAGTTGGCGAAACGCTCCTGATCCACTTGGGAGCGGCTTTCCATAATGCAGTCATCCACGAATGTGCCGTCATAGCCGCAGGCGGCAAGCTCCTCGACACACCGCTCTAAAAAATGCCGCCAGTCGGGATCCGCTGCGCTGGGTTCATACCGCCATTCCGGGTATTCGGGGTACGGTTTCCATGGATCGAGCGACCGCCGGGGAACACCGCACCAGAGAACCGGATCCCGTGCAGGTTTTGGGCCGAGTAGCCATTCCACCCGATCCCAATGATCGTACATGTCCCAGAATCCGCTTCGGCGGTCCGGATCGCCGAGCATAATGCAGGAATTGACGTAGGGAATAATCCACCGGACACCATAAGTCCGCAATTCCTTTACATACGCCTTGGTTTGCTCGACTCGTTCTTTGTATTCCTCTTGCGAAAGAAATGTATTCTCAAAATTGTCTCTTCCCCAGAAGCCCTTAGTAAAGATCAGATTGCAATTGACCGGAACGGGTTGATTGATATGGAGCAGATCCGGCGGCGCTTCCTTCAAGGATTGCATGGAGGCTTTATCCGACAGCCAATCATGGTAGCCGATGACATAAGTAAACGGAACTGTCGTGACATAACGATCTTCTTCGGTTGCCGGTCCGTTCCATTGATCTCGCAAGTCCGGCGCGGCAAGTCCGGTCAGCAAAAATGAAACAACAAGAAAACTGTGGGTAGACATGGACAACTCCTGATTCGTAAAAACTTTCTCTTTGTTCCCTAGACAATAATCTGCTCGGATTTCCCGGCAGCCTTTTCCCCGAGCGCGGCACGCATCGCTTCGATATCCTCGACAATTCCGCGTGTAACAAAAGCGATATCGGCATGTTGAATATGCAGATTGATTCCCATCTTCAGCCAGTCGATCGCAAGGGAAACCGGGCCGCATCCCATGAAATGAATACCCGCAATCAGGCCATGTTCACGGGTTTTGGTAACGATAGTTCGAATGGCCACGATAAATCGCGGGTGCTGGTATTGTTCCGGGATGGCAAGGCTGCATGAGAGATCATGCGGGCCGATCACAATGCCGTCCAGGTCG
>JAKPRU010000176.1 GCA_029557025.1 Candidatus Omnitrophota bacterium
ATCGAATTTGATGTCGTTTCAAATCCGGAGTTCCTGAAGGAAGGTGCCGCAATTGAAGACGTAATGAAACCGGATCGCATCATCGTTGGGACCGACAACGTCAGGACTGCGGAGTTGATGAAGGAATTGTACGCTCCGTTCGTGCGGAGCGGTCACCCCATCCTCACCATGGATGTCCGTTCCGCTGAGCTCTCCAAATATGCCGCCAATGCCATGTTGGCTACCCGGATAAGCTTCATGAACGAACTCGCGAGCCTCTGTGAACGGATGGGAGCGGATATAGAGCAGGTGAGAGCCGGCATTGGTTCCGACAGACGTATCGGGAATGCCTTTCTTTACGCGGGACTCGGGTATGGCGGATCGTGCTTTCCCAAAGACGTGAAGGCTTTGGTCCACACCATGAAGGATGCCGGCGTGGCTCCGCTGATCCTCGAGGCCGTCGAGGAGGTCAATCGCCGCCAGAAAATCTCCTTCGTAGGCAAGGTCAGATCCCACCTTGGCTCATTGCGCGGCAAGCGTATCGCCGTGTGGGGCCTGGCATTCAAACCGCAAACAGACGACATGCGTGAAGCCCCGTCCCTTGCCATTCTTTCCGAGATACTCGCGGATGGAGCCGAAGTAAGGGCTTACGATCCGGTGGCGGTTGAGGCGGCGCGTCTTCTGTTACCGCACGACCATCTTACGTATGCCAGAGATGCCTATGATGCTCTCGAAGGTGCGCATGCGCTGATATTGGTAACCGAATGGCATCTGTTCAGGAACCCGGACTTCGAAAGAATGAAAAGGCTCATGGACGAACCGGTGATTTTCGACGGGCGCAACCAGTACGATCCGCAGATTCTCCAAAACCAGGGGTTTCGTTATTTCTGCGTGGGAAGAAGTCAATCTGCTTGAGGTGCCTGTCTGGGTCCGAAAACCGGTAGCCTACTGAAACAGGAGCAGCGTGTACACCATTGTGAAGTAGATTCCGATCCCGACAAAAACCACCCCGGTTACCCACCTTGCCCACAACTCCACCGCGGTGACAGCGGCGAAAAGTTTGGAAAGTGAGTAAGCGCCCGCGCCGATAACCACCGCGAACGCCGCCACCGGAATTGCAGTTCCGAGTCCGAAGATGAAC
>JAKPRU010000304.1 GCA_029557025.1 Candidatus Omnitrophota bacterium
GGTGTAAGCTCCCAGGATTTCAGTTGAAATCCCACCGAAAACAATTGGTTGGTCTCCAACGTTTCGGTGATCATGCGGTAGTGGATGATCTCTCCACCTTTGGTCCAGTTCTCCACCGTTACATAAAAGGTGGAACTGACAATGTCCCCCCGGTTGATGAAACAGGCCGAATAGACTCCCTTGTCTCCGGGATAGACCAACTCCGTCGCTCCCAGAATGTAAAGTGCCGCAATGTCGTAATGGCCGGTCCAAGGAGTAGCCGTGGCAGTCGGTGAAGGAGTTTCCGTCGGAGTGGGGGTGGAAGTCGGCGACGGCGTGTTCGTGGGCGTGGGTGTGGGAGTGACTACAGCAAGGACGATCGAGGCCATGTCATTCCCCGGCACCTCATCCGCCGGGGAGTGGCCATAGCTGTTATAGTTATGACTGACCTGAATCTCATATTCCCCGGGGTCGAGACCCGCGGATGGGAACAACCATCCCCGCTCAGGAACCAAAAAACCGGGAGCGAGGCTGGAAATCTCATAGGTTCCCAAGCCCGTTCCATTCGTGACATTGGTGGCCGAGAGGATGAAGTTGGAGGATGTTACATCCCCCTCATTCCGCACCTCGGCGTAGACCGGTTGGTTATCGCCCTGCACCACCTCCAAGGAATCGGCTTTGAGGCGCACCACGGCGATGTCCACGGCTCCCGGAACCGGCGTGTTGGCTGGAGTGAATGTAGGTGAGGGAGTCGAAGTCGGTGTATAGGTAGGCGTCGGGGAGGGAGTGGGTGTCGGTGTGGGAGCCAGTACTCCCATATAAAAAGTGTAGGTGTCGTTGGAAGGATCGTCATCCGTCTGATCATGCTTGATCCGAATCTGATAGGAGCCTTGCGCCAACGACTCCGTGTAAATCTGGAAGGGCAGGAACTTTGAACGGGATAACGTACTGATCCCGCCTTCGATTGTATGCTCTCCCAACGCATCCAGCGTGGTCATATTAGTCGCTGAGACAACGACATCATCACTGATGTTAACGTCCCCCAAGTTGCGGACCTCGACAACGAAGTAGAAGGTCGCTCCCTGCACTACAACGAAGCTCGGATGCGATACGGCTTTCAGGCCCACAACCGCCAGGTCCTTGATCTGCTTGGGTGTGGGAGTCTCTGTAGGCGGGATTGTCGGCGTATCGGTCGGCGGGATGAACGTCGGTGTCGGGGTTTTTGTCAGCGTGGGAGTCGGAGTAGGCGTCGGAGGTTCCGGAATATCCTCCGGTTGGTTGGTCACGATGAAATTGATGCTGTCCACGTAGCCCCGAGTCAACACATAATCCTGACCCCAATCCCCGGCCCCGGGGGCTATTAGGAACCAGTCGAAGTCAATCTGCAGAAATGGATTGTAACCTATAGCCACGCCCTCCGCGTTGAAGATGAGCGTTGAGGAGCGCGGCACGATCAAGGTAAAACCGACCCAATGTCCGGACTGCTCCACAGGATCGATGGCTGTGGGATCGCCTTCGTACCAA
>JAKPRU010000183.1 GCA_029557025.1 Candidatus Omnitrophota bacterium
CTGCTCCTGACTCCGCAGCAGCGCCTTTGTCAATGCGCCGTGAAAAATAATCACGCAATAAATGGAAGCCAGAGAGTTCTCCACCCAATACACCCGGTCGCGTATGGAAAGATCGATCACAGATAGAGTCAGTTCCATCACGACAAAAACAAACAGTGAAACAACCAGCCGATACCCCAGGATCGCCTCCGCGACCGCCCGGAATCGGTCTTTCCATTTCGCCAAGTCCCGTGTAACAGTCTGCTCAAGACCAAAATCCACCAGAACCCCGAAAATCAGGGCCATCTCCAGAAGGTATTCGAGGTATCCGTAGGAATCGCGGCCCAGGATATCCGCGGCGAGGATGGCAAATACAAGAAGAAGAATCTTACAGATGATTCCCGATCCGGTGAGCAAACCGGTAAACCGTGCAATCCGTTCGCCGCCTGTTCCGTTTCCCGGGGATTCGTTCATCAATTCTCAAGAACACCGTCAAAGAAAACCCAGATTCCTGTAAAAGTCTCCCATGTTCGCGGCGAAACGCTCCCACGAAAAGAGTTCCCGCGCCCGACGTTGCCCATACTCCACTATCTCTGTGCGCCACACAGCATCCTCGCGAAGCCGCCGGATTGCGCCAACCAGCGCATCCACATCATCTTCCGGGAACAGCAAATCCTCCCGTCCCAGAACCTCCGGAATTGCGCCGGATGATGAACCAAACGCCGGAATCCCCAGGGCCATGGCCTCGATCAAAATACGCCCCAGCTGCTCCGACCAGCCCGGCATCGTTCGGGACGGCAGAACCAGCAGATCGAACGACACCAGATGATTGACAACCTCTTCCTCAGGAATCGACGAAATCCATCGCACGCGATTCTCGACATGACACTGACTCGCCAAGCTCCGAAATATACCCTCGTCCGCGCCGCTGCCGATCAGGGTCAGCTCCGCATCGGGGAGTCGGTCCATGGCCCGGATCAGGATATCGACACCTTTCATTTCCAGCATCCGCCCGATATATCCCACAGTGAAAGGTCGACCGGGATCTTTTCGAATAACGGGAGATTGAAAATATCTTGCACTCACACCATAGGGGATGACAGCTGTCGGTTTATCATATCCCTTTCGCCGCAGGACGGTCTCAGCCATTCCGGTTGCGCAAATAGCGCCCACTGAAATCCGATGCAACCAACGGTCGATTCGGGCATACACGGGCGACAGGCGCGAGGGATACTTCCATGGTCGGTAGAGGTTCTCCCATGTGTAGAACAACAAATCGAAAGAACCCACAAAAGTCCTGAGAAAAGCCGTCTCCCCGGAAACCAGCGCCCACGGCTCTTCCAACAGTTGAACGACTTCAGGTTTTACATTCCGCAAAACGCGAACCAGGCCGCCCGAATAGAAATGACGGGCATAGTACCCCGGAAAACAGACGGTCCCCCGGTGCGGAACGTATCGTTCATCGCCGTGATCGACCCAGGACACGGCCCGGTCATTCTCCACCCAACGGCTCGGTCCAAACACATGGATCTCGAGATTCGGCAAGCAAGCAAGCGCCTGATGACGCTCATGCGCCGAGGGCAACCCTGCGGTCTTGTCAATAATGAGAAGACGCATGGACTCGAAAAGGCAGGAGCGGCGCTCCCGCACTTCAAGGTCAAAAATCAGAAGTCAAACGGATCATCGTTTTTCTTTCGACCGTTCGACTCGCCGTTTCCGTTCGAACCACCGAAAGAATAAGTCGAGGAACCGGGGGAGGAAGTCTCCTCCAGATCTTCCGATGTCCGGCTTGAGTATGCATCCAGCGGGCTGGCCGCTTCGGGAATCACCGGGCGACGAGAACCACGTCTGCGCAGCAATGTAATCAGCAGGAACAGGAAGATCACTCCGATCACGCCACCGACAATACCGAGAGTCAGCGGGGTGTATCGTTTCAAAATTGTGAGATTCACCACGGCAGGTGTCGGGTCGAAATTCCCGGCCGGGTCTACGGCGCGCACCGTTGCGATATACCCCCAGGAATAAAAGGATAGCGGTTTGGTGACAATCCAGTCTTTTCCGGCGGGCAGGGGGGCATCTTGCCAGCGCTCATCCCCCAGATGGTATTGGAAAAACCGGATCGGTTTAGGTTGACCGCCCTCTTCAATCGGCGGATCGGTTCCTTCGAGGGTCACAATCGGGTATCCCCCGGATTCACTCCAGCGATACTCAAACACGGCACTTGTCTCCGGAGGTGTTCGGTCCACCGTGAAAACAGCGGTTTCCTCCGGGGTTTTGTTTCCGGCAGGGTCTACCGCCCAGATTGTGATGGTATGTTTTCCTTCTTCGAGATTTTTCAGAACAGTTTTACCCTCTGTCCCGTGGGCTTGCGGCGCTCCGTCATCGATCTTGGAGAAGAAATTGAACGCCACTCGTGCGCCCGTATCATCCAGTCCCTCCCAGGAAACAGGGACCTCCTCCAGGTTGGTGTAATCGGGCGGCCGTTGCACAAACCGAACCTCCAGCCCCACTTTAACAATCACTTTGATCTCGTCCGGCGTCGCATCGATGTTTTCCCGACCATCCTTGGCGCGCACGCGGAGAGTATGCTCCCCATTGGCGAGATTGGTGAACTCGTAAGTGCGTTCGGAGAAAAATGCGGACCACTCTCCGTCGTCCAGCTGGACCGAGTATTGAAGTTCTTCCGGTTTCTGTGTGTTGTCTTTTCCGGTGAATTCAATGGAGTAACTGCGTTTGTTGATCGTTGGGGGAGCATCCGGCTTATTCAGGATCTGCGTATCCGGCGCAGCCTGGAACGTATTGAACTTGAATTCGGACGGAGGCTCCTGGATGTTCCCGGCCACGTCCATCGCGCGGATTCGGAACGTATACTCGCCGTCGGGAGGAGTCTCGATAACCACAAAGGGTTCTTTTGCAAAGGGAGACCAGGGATTCTGGTTAATCGTGTGCGAATAAGTCAATTCGCATTTTCGGAAATGTTGTCGTTCGCCGTCCAGGTAAACCGAATCTGGGGTTCTTTCACGTTGGGATCCGCAGGCGCGGTGATTTGAGTAGTGGGTCGGACATTGTCGGTCCGCATGTAGGAAATCCAGCTGTTCTCCGATTCTCCGGCGCTCCAAACAATATGACAGACATCCCCGGAGACAGCGAGCCTGGGAGTCGTGCGGATGTAATAGGGAACGGTGAGGCTTTTGGTCTGCCCGTCCAGCTGTTCTCGGAAGTTGATCGGGACAGCCTGATATGGCGCGCGGGGCGACCACACTGCGCGGCGTCCCCCCGGCGTTGACACCACGTCGATCACCATTCGGGAATCGAATTCTTGCGTCCCGCCGAAATGCTCGGCCCAGGTTTGCCCCTGGTCGGTGCTGATGGACGTTTGGATCTCCGTATCCTTGTTCAGCGTCAGGAAAATCTGCCCGTTCTCCGGCCCATAGACCTGAAAAATACTGGGCATTTGAGCGGCGAACAATTCTTTGATCCGACGCGGCGGTGTGAATGTATTATCCGCTTCATTATAGAAACTGGAAATGACGGTGACATGCACATTCAAACCGGATTGCTGGGTGCCCCCGAGTTCAATCTTTCCGAATCCCGCCTGGATGCTGTCGGGGGACCAATCGGTCCGCTCGTTCAGGCTGACCGAACCCAGCGTGGTTTCCAGGGGGATCTCCTGCCAGACAAGCAAAGCGCTGCCGTCCAGGGGAAGCAGACGCGGGGACAGGCAATGATTGGGACTTTGCGCCACCTGTTTTGGGGGTGTCCAGGTCTTTCCGTTATCCGCGCTTTGAGAAGCAAATATCTGGCGTGCCCGTGTCTGGTTGATCTCCACAATGGACGACCAGACAACAAGCACCTCATCCTTCACAATGGCGACCGCAGGGGAGAAGTTAACCGGCAGATTCCCGCTCAGGACCACCGGCTCGGCCCAGTTCTTGCCCCCGTCGCGTGAAATAAGCATTTTCAACGCCCCTTCCGCGTAGGCCACAAACACCAGATCCCCCTTTGCCGCGACAGCCGGGTAGTACCATTGAATTGTGGGCGAAGTCACCAGGCGGCGCTCTTCGGACCACCCCTTCTCCAATCCCCGGATGGTCGTTGTCTGTGGCAGGGAAGAATCGGCTTTTGCCGTCTCCTGACTTTCCAAAGCCGCGTCTGTTTTGGGTGCTTGAATCCTTGGCGCCCCTGTCTTGAACGCAATCGGATAGGGAACGGCAGGTTGGCCGAGAGTATTTTGAAAGTTCTGAAATTTGTCGCTATTGACACTGACCCAATATTCCCGGTTCGGTTTTAAAGCGACCGGAAGGACGCAGGTCCGCGCGTCAAGCCAACGTGCCCGCTTTTTCGGATCTCCCGGATAAGTCGGACCACCACCAACCCAGGAAAACATATTTCGGTTCATATCCTGGTCGAAGACAACACGTATTTCTTTCAGCTCTGGATCGACATCCGTCGCGCCGTTGTCCGGTATGGCCTGGATGACCCTGGGTGGCGGTGTTTTGAAATCCCCGGTTTTGAATTCAATCGGATACGGTTCAGCCGGTTCGCCGTTTGTATTCTGAAACCCCTTAAAGCGCTCGCTGTTGATGCTCAATTTGTATTCCCGGTTGGGGCCGAGTTGGATGGGTATCAGGCAGGTCCGGGCGTCCTCCCATTTCGGCATCTTGCCCTGTGCGCCCGGGAAAGTCGGTCCTGTGCCCACAACCGAAACTCCACGCGGGTTCATATCCTGGTCAAAAACAATCCTCATCTCTTTGAGTGTCGGATCGACATCGGTCGCGCCATTGTCCGGAGTGGCCTCGACCACCTTCGGAGGAGCGGCTGTTACAAGACCGGCGCAGGTCAATACCGCCGCCAGAGCAAGCAGTAACAGGAAAAAATCGCCCTTGCGGACTCCTCCCGGTTGTTGGGATGATAAGTACACTCTGCGGCGCAAGAAAGACATTGTGTTCGTGTTCATTCAGGGTCTCTCTCTGAATCTGAGATTGTGGGGATCAATCAGCGCGGTATTTGCTGCGTTCCGTTACTCTGAGTTTATCAAAACATCGTACCACTGTCTGCCGGATATCCCTAGGATGATGCAGACAGTTCCACGACCAGGCGTTCGAGAGCCGTTTCGGGTGTGCCGGCGCTGCTTTTCAGCATTTCGTCTGTGGCGCGGATTCGGGCCAATCCCCGCTCCAGGTTTGCCAGGCTGAAACCGGATGCCTGCTGAATGGTCGCCTGCAGCGGATAGCCTTCCAGCCCGGTTGCTTCCGACCACTTGTTGCGCGGAATGCCTTCCGCTTCGGCTGTGCGCACTGCCCACATTTGTCGAAACAGTCGCGCCAGCATTCCCAATACAAGTACCGGCTCGACTCCCTGCTCGAAGATTCTCCGCAGGTTCATCAGGGCTGTTGCCGGGTCTTTCGCCGCCACATTGCGCGTAATGGTCCATACATCCTCTTCCGGGTCCGTCGCCAGCAGAGACCGACAGGTCGCCAGATCCACCCGTCCCTTCGGTCCCGCGTAGAGAATGACTTTATCCAACTCGGAGAGCGCCTCCAAACCGCGCGTGCCCACACGCTCCAGCAGCAGGTTCAGCGCATCCGCGTCGAGACGCACTTCCGCTTCTTTCAGACGCTGAACCACCATGGCCCTCACCTCCGACGGCGCCGGAGGTTTCAGTTCAACGTTCGGAACCTTATCCATAATTTCTTTGAGGGCTTTTTTGGGGGACTTCTTCGATCCCAGAATCAAGACCAGGACGCAGTCTTTCGCAGGCTTCTTGATATACGACAGCGCTGCCTCCAGCTCCTCCACTTTTGCTTTCTCAAACTGGTGCAGAACAACAACTCTGCGTGGGGTAAACAGCGAGGAGGCGGCGGCATCCTCGAGGGCATTTGCCGTCTCGCTCTGGCCCGCATCGTATTCGCGCCGCTCGCAATTATTTTCTCCACCCAAACGTTTCACCAACTGATCCAGCGCCTGTCGTATGCGGAACGAATCGGTTCCGATACAGAGCAGAACAGGAGACAGGGGCAGAGAATCTTTCTTGCTTGGGGTTGAACGAACCGGAGGCATCGTGAATCACCAGCCGTCCAGGAAACGGCTGATGATCTGATCCGCCAGAACGCTGCCGATATCCCGTTGTCGTTCGATGGTGGGTTCGTTTGTCAACAGAAACGGTCCGCGTGTTTGGAATTCTGTTTCCTCCATCACAACCCGCCCGTCATCCGCATCCACCATCCGCGCTCGAAGAACGAGGGTCATGTCATAGCCGACCGCGCGATCCAGGTCCGTGAAACTCAGCGGTTCGATCTCTACGGAGGTGATTCGACCCTCCAGCACGACATCCGCGCGCGACCGGTCCGTCACCCGCAGTCGTCGATCCCGCAGAAAACTCTGGATAACAGACGCTGTGATCGTCTCTTCCAGGCCCGGTTCCATGGTCTCATTTTTGAATACCGGTATGGCAATGGAACCGTACTCCTCACCCAGAACAGTCTCATGGGTCGTGCTGCACGAGACTGCTGTCAACATCACGAAG
>JAKPRU010000185.1 GCA_029557025.1 Candidatus Omnitrophota bacterium
AGGTGTCCTGGCGTTGCGGGACCGGGGGATCAAGAATCTGATAGGTCTTTTCAATCCGTTGGATGTGCCGCATACAACCCGCTACTATTTGACAGCGGAGCAAAGCGCCTATTGCGACACCCGTCCGGCCTGGCATGATCACGAGACCGGTATTACATTCATTCCGTGCGCCATGGTCGTAAACTCGTTCAACGTCGAGGAAATCGTTCCTCGCCTTGAGAAACGTGCCCAGTCCCCCCATACGGCAGAACTGATCGAATTGCTCATCCACGAACAATATTTCCGCGAGGAACTCAGCTACTACCAACCGGATGTCATGGACAAGGTGAAAGCCGCTCTGAAATGGGTTACAAAGAACGGTTACGAACCGGTGTTCTGGAGCGACACGCTATTCTAGACGAAGAACATGTCGCGCGGGTGCCACGCATCTCATTTCGTGGCTATCTTAAGCGTGGCGAAGACGGGGTAATGGTCTGAGGGGTACTTTCCCTCTTCGTTGTAGAGAACCGTTTCACAACGCGTCGCGGAAACGGGACCACGGTACAGTACCCAATCAATTCTCTTGTCTACGTCCGGGTCAGGAGCCTTGAACATGGAGAAAGTAACCGGGGGGCCCACTCGCTCAGGAGCGGCTGTCCAGGCATCCGTCATGCCCTGTTGAATGGCGGTTTCGTAGGGACGGCTTTGTTGGGCAAAAGCGTTGAAGTCACCCGTTAAAATAACCGGACCACCCTCAGGCTGTGCGGACATGTGCCGGGTAATGACCGAGATCCCCTGGGCACGTGCTTCTTCTCCCCGGTGGTCCAGGTGGGTGTTGTAGAAATGGAACCAGGTACTGGTTTCGGGATGCAGAAATTTAACCCAAGTTGCCATTCTCGTCAGGCTGGTATCCCAGGATTTTGAAGCAGGGACGTCCGGTGTTTCGGAAAGCCAGAAATGGCCGCTTTGAATGGGAAAAAACGCATCCCACTTGTACAGTACCGCGGTCATCTCCCCTTTCCCAGACACATCGCGATCCACGCCGAGCCAGCGGTACTGGGGCAGTTTTTCGACGATATAATCTGCCTGGAAAGACAGGCATTCCTGCACGCC
>JAKPRU010000205.1 GCA_029557025.1 Candidatus Omnitrophota bacterium
TGCATTAAAATCCCATCGAGATAATGTCTTCTTTTCTTTAGATGATGACGATAAGGACCTTCCCATTGTTTCGATTGTAAACCTTCGTACCAGTCGGTTTTACCTTTCTCCTTCTCCTGTTGTATCGTTTTCTCAATAAATTGAAGATCCTTTATCAGGATCGGAATAGAATCAACCATCCGTATGAGAAAACTACACTGCTTGCAGACAAATTCTTCTACCGGGTCGGGAATTTGTATCGAAGCCCTGCAATTGGGACAACAGAAAACTGACCTGGTATTCCCATTTTCCGCTCCAGGAGAATCCATGGGCCTGTTCATGCCACAGTATTTATCAGAACTCGGATCATGGGTCCACTGGACGGGATGCTCGGATAATCCTGCCACTTCTCTTGCTCCCTTCTGCAAAGGCTCGTTCCGGACCGATGAGAAGATAGTGCAGAATACCCTGTGGCTCAAGGCATCCGGTCAGGCTTACCATTCTCACGAGATCACTTGCACTGCCGTGCGGCCAGATTGCTCCCCGGTTGGCCTTTTCCCTTGACCCCGGGAGAAATTATCACGCCATTGCTTCTGATCCCGTTTGAGGCGTCATACGGGATGTTTGGGAATCCGCAACAGACCGGCCCTTCGCCATAAATCAGATAGCCGAAACCGGCGCCCCTCCATTCCTCGTACAACGCCGGCGCATTAACACGCATGAACTCCAGGTCCCCCAGAGCCGTGTTGTGATACATGCCTTGGTGATTCTTGAAATACTCCAGGTCGTCCCGACCTTCCATAAACGGATCGGTGAGCGGCCCGTTCAAATAACCAAGGTTGATATAGGGACAATGCTCCTCTTTCCCATCATAATGGCCGGGAACATCGCCCACATCCATCAGATACAGCTTTTGCACGTCCTTATAGGCGCGCAGTTCGCTTTGCGAATGGGCAACCCTGGCCCGAATCTGAGCATTCAGAAAGTTGGGAACTGCAATCGCGGCCAGAATGCCGATAATCGCAACCACAATCAGCAATTCAATCAGTGTGAATCCGAAAGTACTTTTACGCATTTGAACCTCTTTCCGATTTGAATCTGTCATTGGCTCCATGCAGAGAACCAACACAAAGACATGACCGTTTTGAAGACCCGGATCCCACAGAATCAACTTACGAATTCCTTGAGATCCTCTCCATTACCGTTCTGTTCCGCGCGGGACGTACTTTAAAACCCGCCCGCTGCAATTCCCCCCGGACCGGCCCGTATAATGTCTCCATCGCTCGTGAGACCGTTGGATGCGTCATAAATCATCGCCCCGCCCTCACAGGCCCAGACTTTCAAATCGGGACCCTGCGAATTAAAGGCATAAACAAGCCGTTTCTCATCCATCGCGAGACCCGCCGCAACCATCTGCAAAAACGGCCAGCTTCCCGTCCTTTCCGGAGGACTCGGCGCCGCCACCCACATGTCATACGTGAGATAATACGGACAGGCATCGCTGAACTTCGCTTTGCCATGATCTCCGAACGGGTCGTAAGGCCATGACGGCATATACGCCACAGGGGTGGTCAGGGGAATCCAGCGCCCTTCAATACCGATACTTCGACGAGGATTTGTGTCAATCCAGGGGTAGTCGTTATTGTCCATGAAATACATGTCGATGGCATTGGCAAAGCTCCTCTGGTCGGAGTGAACACGAGCAATCTTGGCGCGAACTTGGGCGTTCATCAGATTGGGGACCGCAATCGCGGCCAGAATGCCGATAATCGCAACCACAATCAGCAATTCAATCAGTGTGAAACCGAGAGAACTTTTGCGCATCCGGCTCTCCTTTCGTTGCAGATGTGTCATCCGGTCCCCGCAACGGGCAAATGGAAACATACGTCCTGAGATGAAAGCCCGAACGAACAACAATTTCAGGTTACAAACTCTACGGATACCTGTCAATTCCCGCTGCGGGTAATGCCGGACATAAAGACAGGGGCATGGCCTCATGCCCCTGATCGGATTCTTGCGCCGGATCCTTGAATATCCGGCCTGATTCGCGTGTCTCTCGATATTTCCCGAATCCTCACTCCGCCACGATCTGCGATCCCGGAGATTCGGCTCGGATTCCGGTGTTGTAATACGAATAGGCGGCGCTGGTTCCGATAATCGCTCTCACCGGGAACAGCGCTTTCACTTGGAAAGTAAACTCAATGGACTCAGCCGGTTCCAGGCCGTCCAGATAAAAAATCACCTTCCGGCCTGCCGGTTCGATGCGCTTGACAACATCCAGCGCCTGCACCCGATCCAGGCTTTCCTGCACCGCCGCAAATCCGGTGGGAACCGAGATATCCAGGATCAGCATCCCGGAGGACGGTTGTGGTGTCGGGACCGGCGTTCCCTCCGGGTCTGGAATCCGCTCGCTGCCCAACGGTTCCGGTTTCTCATTCCCCCCGCTTTCCCCCGGCTCCTCCAAACCATAATAGGTCGCCATCACCCGCACATCCACAAGATCGTCCACCGCCACATGACCCGTGGAATAGGCTACCTGCAACTCCATTCCGTTGCGGATCAGACCGGCATCGCCGGAAGACCATACATTGAAAATCTTCGCCAGCTGATATGTGATATCGCCCTGTCCGCAATGCCGAAGTTCCAGAGCGCCTTCCCGTGGAATCTCAAACACCTGGAGAACGTCAAAATTGGCGCTGTTGACATGAAAGGTATGAAGCAATTCGCCATCCAGAAGAAGGTCGATGTCCGCATCGGTGTTTCTCGACTGACGCAGAGCGGCCTCGGCGAGCGCGCGAAACGCCATGACCGTATCCTGTGTGGAACCGAATCCGCCCAGGGAGTTCCGCTGCGCTGCGATCCAGGACAGGGCGGCAGCGGCCTCCGGTCGCGATTGCTCCATCAGAGCGAGCGCAGCGTAGGCGGTCGTTTCTACCGAATTAGGCGACCAGTACATGCCGTTCTTGTCTGTCTTCCCAAGCGTCAACAGCAAATCCACCGCTTGCCCGGCTGCCGGATGATCCACGCTGGAAAGCGCAAACGCCGCAATCGCCAGCGCGTATGGATTATCGGTGGCCTCCATCAGATGGCTTTGGAGGTAGTTTGCCGCGTTCTGCCGGACTGTCGCAGAACCGCCGGCATAAGTTGAAAGCGCATTCAAAACATAAGCCGTCAGTCCGTAATTCCCATTCAGCCCGCCGATCATTTCCTGGTGACAAATAAATCCCACCGGTTCCCAGGAACCATCCGCCAATTGGTGACTTTCGATCCAGGTTGCCGCGCTTGCCAGGACTGTTTCATCAATCGTGCGCACATCGCGCGCAACGCTGAATGTCGAAAGAACAAACGCTGTCAGCCACAAACTGCCCTGCTCGTCCGATTCCCCAAACGCCGAGAAAGAACCATCACTGTGCCGGTACGTCAGTTCCCGCTGATAGCCGACATTGACAAATGTCTCCGCCTTGGCCCGGATCTCCGGATTGAGTTGCCCGGTCAGTTCCAGGTAACGCAGCACCTCAATATCCGGTGCGAGGAAAATCATATTCTGCTCGCCACATCCGTAAGGCATTCCAAGCAGATCATCGATACCGTTCATGGACTGCGCAACAAGGCTGGGAGTGATCGCAAGACGCAGTTTGCCGGAATCGGGAACAATCGCGGGAATCGCTGTGTCGGTTTCCGGTTCGGGCCGGATTTCCCATGGAAAATGGGCATCAAGGGTGATGACTTCACCCTCGTGGATGATTCCGTTGGTTACCGACTCGCGGCGGGTTCCTTCCGGTTCCACTCGAAACTCTTTGCGGATGGCATCTGCCCGGCTCGCCGATTGTGCGATCACCTCCAGGGTCCAGGTCCCCACTTTGACCGGCTTGATTGGGATTGACACTCCCACAACGGCGTTCGGCTCCACGGTCACAGTCTGCACCAGATCGCCCAGCGCCTCGAAGAAATCGCCCGCCTTCAGCTCCAAACGCACCTGCTGCGGAACATCGACATAGTTGAACACTTGCAGAAGTAACGGGAACTCTTCACCACGGGTGACCGCATAAGGCAGGTCCGGTTCCACAAAGAAATCCTGGAATACCCGCAGAGAGCCTTCTGCGATTCCAAGCCCCCGTTCGGAGGTTGAGACCGCATGGAGCCGCCAAGTGGTGATGGAATCCGGAGCCGTCAGGTCAATCGAGACCGCCCCGGAGGCATCGGTTTTCATCTGAGGATTCCACAGCCAGGTCTCCGGGAAGAATTGCCGAACGCGCTGGACCTCGGCCAGATCGCCACCACCCGCCGCATTTTCCGGTTCGCCGACCGGCGCCGGAAAGTTCTTTTCATTGCCAAAAAACACGCCTGGTCCACGCCAGAACCGCCAGGGATCGATCTCTTTGCCCTCCGGAAGGAAAAATCCTTTCGAGGTCACCATCTGCAACCCCGCACCCTTTAGAGTATCCGCACTGCCCTCGCTGCCGACTCGGGGCATATCCCACTGACTGCCGGAATGCTCCTCAACCTGGGGTTCCATGAAAATGCGTTCCAATTCGGCGAACACCTGTTGAAGGTTCAGCCGCCCCGCCGCCAAGGCGTAGACTGACTCATCCACAATCGAAAGGCCGATCATCGCCTCGCCGGGTGTTTGAAGATGAAGCGCAACCGGATTGCCCGGCAGGACTTCCTCCGCCGAAAAGGAGGCTTTCAAAGAATCGGTTGTTGCCTGCTCCACTTCAAATGGAAGAACATCGGCGGAAACTTCCCCGTCCGGGTTGATCAGATAGGCCACGATTTTCGATTGGGGACTCATCTCCGGTGTAATTGTGAACCGGATATCCCGACCGTTTACCGCGCCGGAAAAGACCGTCCGCCCGGCGGCAAACACATCATAGAAAATCGTTCCGGGATTCGTCGAAAACGCCGTAAATGCCGCCTGGTCTCCGATCTTGCAGATCCCCGTCTCCGTCTGCCGCACATGCAGGAAACTGGACGAGGGAGAATAAGTAGAGTTCAGCGTGATGGTTTGGCTTGCCAGATAGTTCCCCGCTTTCAATTCCGCATGGAATTGCCCCATGACGGCCTTCTCCGGGACAGCGGAGATATCCACAAGTCGAAGTCCGTTTGCCGTAGCGACAGGTAGAGTGGATTGGTCAATCACCTCCATGTTTTCATTCCAATAGGTGGTTTGGAGCGAGACTTCGCCGCTTGTTGGAACCCCGTCCGGGGTTTCGGTGATTACCAGAACCTGAAGAGGAAGACCCGGTTTCAGAGTCTGGGAATCGGCGATCAGGCGCACCTGGATGGGGGCGTCTACAATTCGCAGCAGAAGGTTTGTTCGTTCCTCATGCCCGCTTTCGTCCGTCACCACAACGTCCAGCTGAAGCGTTCCTGCGCCTTCTTCCGCCAGGGTTCCAGAAACATACTCAACCGGCGGAAGGAAGAAGTCGATCTTTCCGTTCTGAAGTTCCCCTGTAAATGTGGCGTACTGGTCCCACGCGCCGATATACCGGAATGCCGCCAGATTAACCTTGCCCTCAACAGGCTTTCCGAAAAAGTATTGTGCGTCAATCGTTCCATTGATCCGTTCGTCATAAAGAAACCATGTCTTCTCTGTTTTCAAGTCGACGGCAAACTTGGGCAGGACATACCGATCCACCGGCACATCCAGGACCGTCTCGGAACTGCCGGATTTCGCGCGGATTTTCCACGTTCCCAGATTCAGCTCATTGGCCAGGGGAAGATTGAACGGGGCAACACCAAACAAATCCGCTGTCACAGTCTCCTTATGAATCTTGATTCCTTTGGCGTCAGAAATGGAAACTTCAACTGTGCTTGGAAGTGGGGTGAGGTCATTGCTGAGAGAAAGGACACGTCCCTGAATGGTCTGGCCGGGGCGGTAGATGGGTTTGTCGGTCTCAACAAACAGAACCGGACCCTCTTGGACGGTCACATTCGCGCTGAGAGTCTCATTGCTTTCGATATTCAGTGCGAATGAATACGAGCCGGAAGGCACATTGGGCACCTTAAATAAGATATTCCGATGCCCGGTCGAGTCCGTTGATCCGGTGAAGATCGGAATGGCCACCTCACCCGTGGACATGGTCAGGCGAATCGCCGCCGGCACGGGCTTGAGGTCCTGACCGGAAAAAGTCGTCACATTGACCGATGCTTTTCCGCCCGCATAGATCTTCAGAGGAGCAACCATGGTGGCCGCAATTTCTCCCGTCACGTGAGTTTCGGGATCGAGATCGCCCGTGTGACGGAATACCAGCAAATCATCGAGAACCGCCCGTTCGGATACGCCGGGCGCTCCGGGCGTGTGCTGCACAGCGACCATAAGGAATTGCGGCGCATACTTGAAAAACCCACCTGCGTGCAGTGGCTCGTTACCGACCGCATCGGATGCAAATTCCGTAACTCCGAGCATTTCTCTTTCGGAGGTCAAAACGAGCGTCACCAGGTTTGTTCCGCTCTCCGCCGAGAGAACAGTAGTCTGTGTGAATAACCAGCCTGTCTGTTCTGTTGTGGGCTGTTCGGCAACCGCTCCCGCATTGGCTGATCCGCCTTCGGGCGTCGTAGTCAATTCCACTGCGTGCCCGGATTCCACAGAGACTACTTGTGTCTGCCCCGGAACGCCGCCGATACCCGAAAGGAGAAACCCCGTATTGCTTTCAAAGTCACCACATGGCAAGAGTGAAATGAGGTTGTCGGGTTTCGGAAACCGCGCAAGGAAAATCTCAAAGTTGTCGAAAAGAATCTCCACCGGCCCGGGTGCCCTTTCCGGCAAGGCAGCCTGAAAAACAGGCACAATCACACCCGATGGCGCTCGATAAACAAAAGCCAGTTGTTCCGCATCTTCTGACGGAGCGCCGACCGCATTCCGAGCCACATAAGCCATTCGGCCATCCGCCACATCCTGTTTTCCGATGTTCAGCGCACCAAGCGCCACACTTGCTCCCGGTCCGGATACCCAGACCAAACATTGTACCAGCACGGGGTCCGATCCGACCGCATAAGGCGTATTCCCAATAATCAGCATTCCCTCGCCCGGATTGAGCGAGATCAGGAGACCCTGCCCATCACTGAGACCCGATTGGACCGGCGCATGCCCGATGCTCACATGCCCCGCAGACAGACCGACAGGGGCGCCGGCAGCGAACTTCTCCACAGAGAATTCCTTTTCGCTGAACCGATCAAATGCCAGCGGCTCGCCTGCATAGCACGGTGAGAAGACAAATCCAAAGACGATGGGGAAAAGGGTAACAACACAAGTCCGCGCAAATGAGGAAGTTAAGCAATTCGGCATGGCGATCGGTCTCCGGAAGATACTTTCGCAGACAATAGTAACTCCACTCTCAGTATATCTTAATCTTATGGATTTTCTACTTGCGAAGATCATAATAATCGCGAAGGAACTTTTCCCGACAAGACATTCCC
>JAKPRU010000369.1 GCA_029557025.1 Candidatus Omnitrophota bacterium
GTGAACGACGAATCAAGGGAATGCCGCCAAGCGCATCCACGCCTGTGGCAAGCCCTGTAAACAGGCAACGATCGATAAGCGGTCTTTCGGAACCGCCTTCCAACACCTTGATACCCGTGGTGGTACTGCCTGTTTTTCCGGAAAAACGAACGTTCTCAACGGTCATGGCAACGTTGTCGATCAAAAGCAATTCGGCGACGGCCGTTCCTGGCTCACGCACTTCCAGATTTCGGATGCCCGACGAGGACGCACCGGTAATCGCGCCTTCGATAATCGCGCCATCCGGCGCCGTGCCGCACAGCGTGATCCATGGCGCAAGCACAATGTTTTCCGTATAAATCCCCGGAAACAAAAGCACGCTGACCGGTGCGCCAGCCGAGGCGCCAGCCTGACTCAACGCATGCGTTACCGTGCGCAAGGGATTTGTCTCCGAACCATCGCCGGTGGTATCGCTTCCTGTGGGTGAAACAAAGATCCGCGCGTTGGGAGAATCGGCATCCAACGCATCCCAGCCGCGAAGAAATTCCTCCAAGTTGCTGAATCCGTCGCCATCCGCATCCGCGTCGGCGTCGGAAACAAGGGGATCAAAACCGTTGGCCACTTCAAACCCATCGGTCATACCGTCGCCGTCCGTATCCGGATTGTTGGGATCGGTCTGAAGGGCGGCCTCTTGGCTGTCGGTCAATCCATCCAAATCGGAATCATTCCCATTTTCCCCTTCCCCTTCACCTTCCCCTTCCCCTTCACCTTCCCCTTCCCCTTCCCCTTCGCCTTCACCTTCGCCTTCCCCTTCGCCTTCCCCTTCGCCTTCCCCTTCGCCTTCCCCTTCGCCTCCAGGCGTGACGACAAATTTCTGGATGCGCGAATTTCCGGAATCAACCACAACAACACGGCCTTCATTGTCAACAGCGATACCACTGGGTCCGTAAAAGCGGCCAAGGGCATCTCCCTTACTTCCCCACTGATACAAGAACGATCCTGCGGAATCGAACACCTGTACTCGATGCGTCGGATTGTCAACGACATAGACATGCAGGGAATTGTCCACAGCAATTCCCCTTGGATCGTCGAACTGTCCCTCGCCTTGGCCGTATTCGCCCCACACGCTCAGAAACTGGCCGTTGTTGTTGAATTTTTGTACACGGCAGTTGCCGTCGGTAACGTAGACATTGCCGGCATGATCAGTCGCAATACCGTATTGATAGCGAAATTGGCCTGGATTGGTTCCCCAATCTCCCCACGCAAGAAGAAAAGCGCCGTTGGAATCGAATTTCTGCACGCGATCGTTTCGGCTGTCGCAAACGAACACGTTCCCGGAACCGTCAACGGCAACGGCATTGGGCGTGTCGAACTCGCCGTTTTCATACCCCTGAACGCCCCATTTGCCCACAAAATCACCGGAACTGTTGAATTTTTGGATTCGATGATTCTGGGTATCGGCCACATAGACGTTTCCAACGCCGTCAACCGCGATCCCTTCCGGTTCGTAAAAGGCGCCATCGGCATCGCCCTCATAACCCCATATTTCCAAGAGGCTGCCCTGTGCATCGAACTTCTGAATTCGATTGTTGTATGTATCCGCAATATAGATATTGTTCAAATTGTCCACGGCCGTTCCCTTGGGATTTTGAAACATGCCGTCTTGATTGCCGGATGCGCTCCAACTCGCCAGAAATTGGCCCTCTGAATCGAACTTTTGCACGCGGTTGTTCCAAGAATCGGAAATATATATGTTGCCTGCATTGTCCTGAACAGCGCTCCACGGATTCCACAATTGGCCGTTATCGGATCCGGCCACGCCCCACTTGCCTAAAAAAACGCCGGAAACATCAAAACGCTGGATGCGGTCGTTGTTGGTATCCACGACCAGTACTTCATTGGCGGCATTGACCAGAACACAGCGGGGAAAACAGAATTTGCCGTCGATCGCTTGGCTGTAGGATCCCCAACGGGTTAGAAAAACGCCGTTGCCGTCGAACTTTTGAATTCGATGGTTTTCGGTATCGGCAACGTAGATATTGCCCTCTCTGTCAAAGGCGACGCATCCAGGACTCTTGAACTGCCCGTCACTGCTGCCCAATGTTCCCCATTTGGACAGGAAAACACCCTGACTGGAAAATTTCTGCACACGGTTATTTCCACTGTCCGCGACAAAGATGTTTCCCCCTACATCCACTGAAACACCTTGCGGAGTTTTAAATTGTCCATCGCCATCGCCAAATCCACCCCAATGCGCAAGATAAGCGCCATTCGAGTCGAATTTCTGAATGCGGTAATTATAGGTGTCGGCAACATAAATGTTTCCCGAGGCGTCCACCGCAACCGCGGCAGGCGACATGAACTGGCCGGGCTGGCTGCCACGCTCACCCCACCGGCGTATGAATACCCCCTCCGTAGTAAAAACCTGGATGCGATCATTGAACATGTCGGCAACATAGATATTGCCAGCGCTATCACACGCAATACCCTGCGGCCGGGTGAAATACCATGGCTGGGGTAGATCGGGCCGTACCCACTCTATTGAAATATCGAGCGCCGCCGTCTCCGGAGCCAGCCCCGTCATCGCCCACGCCAGAAACAAAACCATCCCTGCAAACATCGCCCTGCTACTGTACTTCATGTCCTTTACTCCTCCCTTTACTTCACAACAACCGACTGCGGAACATCTTTTTCTTTAATAAACGAAATCCACTTCTTCTTGGAGCATTTTGCCCATTATCCGGGCAACAGTGCGGCATCCATCATTCTAAATTCGGCAGAAAAATTGAAGGCTCCCTGCTTATCCCCATGGAAACGGACTTCATGGACGATATGGACACGCAAGGTGTTTTGCCTTCCAGGCAGAATCCCATGGGGTCCACAAAGTCCATTTCGTCTATAATAT
>JAKPRU010000274.1 GCA_029557025.1 Candidatus Omnitrophota bacterium
ATCAGGGAATGATGGACTTCCTTCGCCATCTCATAATTCTTATGGGAGTATCTCAGGGAGAACAATCTGCCTTCAGCGTTGCGCAATATGAAGCGGAAACTCGAATCTTCCGCTGATGATCCGGCCAGGAAACTGAGAAGCTTAATCGTACCGGTTAGCTCAACCGGAATGCCCGTAGAATCGTTCACGGTTCCTTTTTCCTCCTGGTTGCCTGAAAAGTTCAATCCCGCTTCTTCCCTTTGCCCTTCTTTTTCAACTGGCCGGGCGGATATTTTTTCTTGACGTCGGAGTGATATCGGTAGGGCCTGTCATCATCCATGTCCAGACCCACGTGTTCACCAACATTGATGCGGATCTCGCGCGGAAGCGTAACGGCCGTGTGCCAACCGCCTCCGGAAAAGTAGAAATAGAGACTTCTTCCGGGATCGAAGTACACGTCCGAGTCTGGATAATAATCGTAGTGATGTTTCGCCCTGTATCCATGTGCGGGAGCCCAGGGAGGCGGGCCCGGTTCGGCAGGGGCATAAACCACGTCCGGTTGGTTTCCCACGGACAGGGTGCATCCGACCAGCGGTGAAATGGCTATCGCAGCCAGAAACATCGATGCATAGAGTATTCGCCGCATGTGAGGACCTCTTGAAATGATATTATGTCGAAGACCGCATATCTTAATGTCTCAAGATCAACGCGGTACGGCGGATACCAGGCAGACAGCGATGAGCGGTATCCTTATAGATTAGACTTCCTGTGCTCTATCCGAGCGGACTTCCCTTTGGAGGACTGCAAGGCGCCTTCCACGGCTTTCTGCATGTCAAGAATGCTGAAAGGCTTGGCAAGGCACATGTCGGCCCCTGCTTCCCTGAATACGTTTTCTCCATATGTCCCGCTCATGCCGATAATATAGAGGTCTGGGAATCGCTCCTTCATGAGCTTGCACAGCTCGAAACCGTCCATCCGGGGCATATCCGCATCCGTGACAATCACGTCGTACCGATTCTTCAACTGGAGATTCATCGCATCGAAGCCGTCGCATGCCGTGTCGACCGTGTGGCCGCAGAGTCTTATGGCAGACGACAGGACCTCCAAAATGTCGGGATTGTCGTCGACGACCATGATTTTCATGCCGAATTTCCAGTCTTCGCCGTAAGCGTGTCACATATGGGTATCGCGAACTTGCGACAAGCGAACGTAGAGTGTGCAAACAATAAAGTTGGAGTTCATGTTAAAGCAAGCGGAATATGCTCAATTGTTAACAACATCACACGTTTTGGAACAACAAGATCACATAGGAAACCTGACGGTTCTTCGGAAGGAGGGCCGTGGGGAGATGCTTCTCGTGGAGACGATTCGGAAGCTTCTCCGGATCGGACTAAGGAATTTCGCACCGGAAAATCAGGGCGCCCCCAATGGCCGGGAGAGCCGAAGGACGGTATGAAAGGCTGACATCGCAAAAATGCCGGATTCCCGGGCCTCCCTTTCCCGCCCGCGCCGCCCGGCAACGGGACACAGGAGATGGAAGAGGCGA
>JAKPRU010000290.1 GCA_029557025.1 Candidatus Omnitrophota bacterium
CGGAATCGAGATTCCCGGTAGGCTCATCGGCCAGCAGGATCAGCGGATTATTCGCCAACGCCCTCGCAATGGCTACCCGTTGACGCTGTCCGCCGGATAACTCGTTAGGCCGATGCTTCAATCGGTCGCCCAAGCCCACCAGATCGCCTAATTCATGACTTTTGGGGTGTCTCTGTCTGCGGGGAACACCCCTGTAAAACAGCGGCACTTCGATATTTTCCGCCACGGTCATCCATGGAATGAGGTTAAAGCTCTGAAACACAAACCCGATCCGAAGATTGCGTACGATGGACAGATCGCTGTCCGACATGGTCGACACGTCTTCGCCGCCCAACCAGTAACTTCCGCGAGACGGCTTATCCAGACAACCAAGAATATTCAGCATGGTGCTTTTTCCGGAACCGCTGTGCCCCATGATGGCCACATATTCCCCCTCATCAATGCGTAAATCCACCCCACGCAATGCGGGTACCTCTTGCGGCCCCACCTGATAAACCTTCCAGAGCGAGTCCAGTTGTACCAGCGCGCGTCTCATTATGCCGGCCTCTCTCCACGCCTTCCGGATCGCTGCTGCTCCGGCCCCTTCTTCTCCGAGTCTTTCTTCTCGGAAGAGATCTCGACGGGAACCAGCATAACGGTATCGCCCTCTTCGAGTCCCGAAAGGATTTCAACGCGTTTTTCATTCATCCGTCCGACTTTGACTTGTACTTTCTCCACCGACCCGCCTCTTTCGCGACGGCAAAACGTTTTCTGTTGTTCGGTAAACACCGCTGCCACCGGCACGGAAAGTACATTATCGAGTCTGCACAGTTCCAACTCCACCTGGGCGGTCATGCCCGGCTTGAGTCCTTCGGGAGGATCATGCAGGTTCACGGTCACAATGAAAACCTTGACTCCAGGATTCAACCATTGGTTCTGACTATCGGGCAGGACGGAAACCCTGGCGACTTCGCCTTTGAGAACCGAACCTGACCTGGCGTCGAGCCGAATCAGTGCCGGCAAGCCGGGATGCACCTGGTCGATCATGGCCTCATATACTTTGGTCTTGATCTGCAGGGTCGTCATATCCGGAATCACCATCACCTGCTGTCGCGGGTTGATTTTTTCGCCGATAGCCACACGAATGGGAGTATCCCACCGTTGCTGGCCGGTATCGTAGACCACTAATCCAGATTCTTCCGCGGTAACGGTAAGCTTTTTCTGTTCTTCAAGATGGTCGTCCAGTTTTTTCTTTTTCTGTTCGTAAGATTGTTTTTTAACCTGTTCATCCGCTTCGGCCATCAATATTTGTTTCTGTGCTTCCAGCCTGGAACGCTTAAGCTCCAGTTCCAGATTGGAAACCGTCACTTCGAGGTCTCCCTGCTTGCGCTTGTGATCAAATTGCTGGAATTTCTCCAGATTCAACCGGGCGGTTTTGACCTTGTTGCGGGTTTGCTG